>JAPKAI010000001.1 GCA_028825335.1 Gammaproteobacteria bacterium
ATTGGCATTGGCATTGCCAGTGCAGAGGGAGAGAGGGGAGCCATACAGAGTAATTTCTGACATTCAAATAGAGTCTCTGGAGAATCGAGGTAACTTCGATTGTCTCATTTGGAACGACTCATCACTTTATCACATCCCGTGAATTTGTTAGATAAGTCTTTCATGCATCGGCTAAGCTTAATATTATGCAGTTGAGATTCGTATTTTCGAAGAGAGAGAAAGCAATGACTCAGTATTGGAAGGCAAGCATGTTTGTTCTAATTAGATTTTGTTCTTTACGTCAATTCTCACTGTCCTCTCTATTGGCTATCTTGCTAGCGAGCTGTACTGTATCCAACGCACCGCTGCATCCGCAAACTGCTCTCTCTAGCGGAATCCTCTCTGAGCATCAGGCTCTATTTGATGTGCAGCACTATTCTCTGGAGATTGACGTCGACCCAGAGCGTAAATTTATCGACGGGATTGTGGTCATGCAAGCCGTGGCGCTAGCAACTCTCCCTCTCGTTGAGCTAGATCTTGATCCGCGGTTTGAAGTGCTCACGGCATCGATCGACGACCAGCCAGTTAGCTTTCGCAGCGAAGGCGGGAAGCTTATTCTCTTGGGAAATGCGGTCCCAGTGAACAAGGAATTTACTACCGCCGTTTCCTATCGAGGCAGGCCCTATGAAGCTGAGAATCCCCCATGGGATGGTGGCTTCGTCTGGAGCGAGACTGAGTCTGGGGAACATTGGATCGCCACCGCCGTTCAGGGCAGGGGCTGTGATCTATACTGGCCTTGCAAGGACCATATATCTGACAAACCCGAGCTAGGTGCTGACATGCTGATTACGGTACCCTCAAGCCTTACTGCAGTGATGAACGGGGTGTTGCTCTCCCAAACGAGCGTCGGTGATCGAACCACTTATCATTGGAGCACGCAGAACCCAATATCTGCCTACCACCTCGCGATAAATATTGGTCCGTTCAAAAAGTATGAAATACAACATAGCAACGTACTTACCGAGAATCCAATCCCCGTGGTCTTTTACCATGTTACAAATGATATGGATAAAATTGAAAGATTGATCAAAGATGATTTTATTGCCCAGCTCGAATTCTTCGAAAGAACACTTGGTCCTTATCCTTGGGGAGACGAGAAGATAGGAATCGTGGAGATTCCCTATCTCGGCATGGAGCATCAGACCATGAATGGCTATGGAAACGGTTATGAGCTAGATCCGCATGGCTTCGACTGGTTGATGCAGCACGAGTTCTCTCACGAGTGGTTCGGCAACCTAATGACTCAGGCCGGGGGTGAGGATTTCTGGCTGCACGAGGGATTCGCTAATTACATGCAGCCTGTCTACGCGCAGCAGGTCATAGGAGATGCGGGTTATTGGAGCTATATGTGGGATTTCTACAATGACTTAGCAAACTGCAAGCCGGTCGTCCCTAGCGAAACAGTATCGATGGACTATTTCGATTCAAACGATGCCTACTTTAAAGGCAGTTGGACGCTGCATACGCTACGAGGCCTAATCGGTGAGGAAGCCTTCTGGAGCTCGGTGCGCCGACTCATCTATGACACGGCGGATCCTTGGTCGCTTTCCTATCCAATACAGCCTATGCGTCGTAGTAATGCTGATTTTGTAAGGATAACTAGCGAAGAATATGGCGAGGACCTATCCTGGTTCTTCGATATGTATTTAGGACAAGCGGCGATACCGCTTCTTGTGCAGGAGCGCAACGAGGAGGGCGTCAGTTTTAGTTGGCCACACAATCCAGCGGCCAATTTCAGCATTCCAATCCTTGTTACTCAGAATGGTCACGCCACTGAGTATGCAGTGCCGTCAACTGGAGAGAGATTTCCTCTGGCAGAAGATGCCTTACTTCAGGTGGACCCTCGAGTCACGCTGTTTAGAGATTTTGGCACCACTGAAGCCTGCGTGATTGATTGAGCTTCCTATCGCCTTAGTCGACGTTCGTCGCCGAAGGTAGGTAGTATCAATTGATAGGCTTCGGTCAATAGGCCTACTACGTCTTGTGTGTATTTCTGCGCATGGACGTCCTGAATAGCTGCCAAGCGCAGATCTATCTCGCTCATGAGGTGGGAGAATTCTGCACTATCGGCGGCGGTATAGGCCACTTCGAAACCTGGTATAAATTTCAGTATCTGTTCGTGCAGGGATGCGACTTCTACCTGCACTCGTTTGGAGAGTAATTGGTGATAGGCGCTAATGAGTCGTGTGGCTTGTTGTGCATTGTCTATTCTATCCCCAATGGGCTCTATAGGCCCAATGAGGTTGCCATCGAACGTGAGTATAACGAACTCATCTTCTGCGCCCTGGGCACTGGTGAAGGCAAAGCTTAGGATTAACAGGATGAATAGATTGTGAGTCATTCGGTCCTATCTCCTAACAGTAAAAACCTGAAGTAATCTACTTGTCTTCATAGGAGAAAACGGACTTCAGCTCGCGATTGCTTATTTTCCAGCCATCATCTGTAAGCACAAAGCTGTCATGGTATTCGCCAATGATCGCGAAGCCTTCCGTGGAGTTTGACCCGGCAGCTGACGTATAAATAGTTGCATAACTTACGCCAGATGCACGCAGCTCATCAATTGGCTCAATGCGAATCGTGCTCATCAGATGTCGGATAGATCCGCTCTTGTCTAACCCTTCAATTCGCGCACGAATATTGTTGCGACCTTCCCATGTCTGGCTGCCTACGCTTAGTGATGCATCTTCGGTAAAGAGATTTGAGAACTCAGCTGCATCAAACCTATCTCGAAAGTAGGCATAGTCTGTCACTAGATTGGCGCAGTCGCGGTAGACATCTGCGGCGTAGCTCGCTGGGATTAGACCAATGCTTAGTGCAACTGCGAATAAGAGACGTTTTATCATTTTAGTGTTCCTGATTAAAAGTAAGAGAATTTCGATGAGAATTGATCTCATAGAGACTGAGCCAGCAAATTCAAGTTATTGTTCATTAAGCGCGTTCTGGATATCCTGATAGGCCCGTCGAGAGCTATTTCAGGTATGCTATATCTGATACGCATTAGGCCACATTGAGTAAAATAAGTTAATGTTATATCCCTATATCAACCCACTAACGCTGTATATAAGGAGTCACTGAGACGATGTTCACTGTAAAGATACTATCTAAATGGGCAGGAATTGGTCTCGGCTCAGTCCTACTCTTCGTAGCTGTTGCCTATGGTGCTATGCGAATGAACGATGGCCCAGTGGAATTCTACCCCTGGTTTACTATAAGCATCGGGGGCCCGTTTCGTAGTGGCGAGCTAACGGCGGCACCGCAAAGTTGGGAATTCTTGCGAGAGCGGGAAGAGATCGAGATTCAGACGCTTAAGCCCACTACCTCGCGAACGGTCTGGGTACCGGTAGTCGATGGCGAGCTTTTTATAGTTAGTGGCTATATGAATTCGCCTATTGGCAAGCTGTGGAAGCAATGGCCGGCCTATATGGAGGAGGACAATCGCATTCTGATTCGAGATGAGGGAAAGCTCTACGAGCAATGCCTGCAAAGGGTGTTGTCGGATCCCGAGAAGATTGTGCCGGTGTTGGCGGAACTTGGTCGAAAATATCTCGGCGGCAACGGCGAGCTGATTCCAGGAAGTGAAATCGCAGTCACCAGTGGCTCCATCTGGATGTTCGAAGTAACTGGCTGCGAATAAAATCCGAGAGGAAGGCAGTATGTATTTAAGGGGACTAGTCGGTATTATCTCGCTTGCCGTATTTGGCACTGCGATTGCTCAGGCAGATATTAGTGGTACGTGGATGCTCAATGGCCCAGGTACAGAGAGCGATATTTTGTTAAGCGCGGAGGGTAAGCGCCTACAGAACGAATACGAGTTGCTGGAGGATGACCCTAGCTTGTACTGTACACCAGCAAGCTCATCTAGAATTTGGGCAAACCCAGGCGCACCTATCAAAATTGAGCAAACACAGACAAGTATATTAATTAGCTATGAACTTTTTGATCTCAGGCGCGAGATACCACTGGGAGACGAATCGGCACTAACGGATCAGCCTAGCACTAAAAACTTGAATGGCACGTTCTTTCCAGAAATGGGTTCGTCGTTTGCAAGCTACGACGGCGAACGTCTTATTATTGAATCTAGAAATCACGCCTACGGATATATTAGAACATCACGGGGAATACCGCAGGCACCGAGCACAACCGCAGTCGAGGTGTTGGAGGTGGAAGGCGATATACTGCATATCACCCATACTTATATCGACGAATCGATATTCGAGAAACCGTTAGTGCTTGAATACTTTCTAAGACGAGCAGACGATACCGTACTTAACGTGTATGACTGCACTGAAGCAAACTACAACTGGTTCGATGAACTGAATGCGAATTAGGCTGGGAGAATAAAAATGAAGAAAATTCTATTGATCGCAGTATTGTTAAGCGCTTCATTTCTCGTTAGCGCACATCATTCGACGGCTGCGAACTTTACGCAAGAGATAATCTCAGTCGAAGGCACTATCGAGCGGGTCCGATTTCAGAATCCCCATTCTTCTGTGCTAATTAGAAACACCGATGATCAAGGTGAGGAAACTTTCTGGTTAATTGAATCCGTCGGTAGAACTACCTTGGAAAGGCAGGGTGTTTCATTTGATCTACTTGAGGTAGGTTCGATGGTAAAGGCGACCGGAAGGAAGGGGCGCAGAGAGTTTACGATGTATCTGCGAGATATAGAGTTCGAAGATGGAGCCGTCTTCGTTCCTGAGCCAGACCTCTATTGATTTTGAGGCCAGCCTAGTTAGTAAATGCCCCGAGACAGATTTTCTTGCGGCACTGTCTCGTTACGATTTAGTGACTATTTTTGGTAGGTGATCCTTCCGCCTACGATAGTCATCATATTCTCACTGGTAAGAATGTCTGCCTCGAGAATCGTCATGAGGTCGTTATCGAATACGGTGAAGTCAGCATATTTTCCTATTTCTATAGAACCCCGACGGTTTTCCTGAAAGGCGCCGTATGCCGGCCAAAGAGTAAGCATGAGTAAGGCTGTCTCTCTAGAGACGGCTAATTCGGGGTGCCAGCCTGCGCCCGATGTCCCATCTAGCCTCGTTCTAGCGACAGCTGCAAAGAACTCAATCCTAGGATCTCCTTCTTCAACCGGTGCATCGGAGCCGGCCAGTATCCTCAAGCCCCTATCGACTAATTGCTGCCAAGGATAGGCATAGGAGAGTCGGTCACGTCCTAGGCGATCGGGAGCGAAATTAAGGTCGCCGATTGCATGGCTGGGTTGCATAGAAGGAAGCACGCCTAGCTCTACGAAGCGCTGTTGGTCCGATGGCGGAATTATCTGCGCGTGTTCCATGCGCCAACGCAGGTCCTCGCTGGCCCATTCGCTTCTAGGTACGTAGTTGTATGCCTCTTCGTACCAATCCAGAAGTGACCTTACTGCGCGATCTCCGATAACGTGTGTCTCGATTTGAATTCCCTGTCTAAGCGAGGCATAGAGAATCGGCATCAACTCTTCTTTGGTCGTGCGGTTCATGAAGCCGTTGTGATCGGAATCGGAATAATTATCGATGAGTGCTGCACCACGTGAGCCTAGAGTCCCGTCTATAAACACTTTGATGCCGCGCACATCAAACATATCATCAGCTGTGGTTTCGCGGCCGCGCTCCAGCATAGCTTGTGCCTCCGAAACCGGGATCGCGGCATACACGCGATGTGCCATGTCGCCTTCTTTATGAATCTCCTTCATCAGTCCGACTAATCGATAAGACATACCGGCATCTTGTGTCTGTGTCCAGCCTAGTGAGGCATTCGCACGCAGGCCGCGTAGTAGATTATCTTTGAGATAGGCATCGGTTTCTGGTGGCAGTATTTCGCGAAAGGCATTCATCGCATTGGCAAGCACGTAGCCGGTGGGTGTCCCGTCCAATTCTCTCTCGAATCTACCGCCCTCAGGGTCTGGGGTGTCTCTCGTAACACCCGCGAGTTCCATCGCTTTCGAATTAACTAGTGCAGATACGCCATCGGCTCGCGGCATGAACAGCGGTTTGTCGGCAGTAAATGAGTCGACGTCGTACTTATTGAGGAAGCGCTGCTCATCGGTCCATTCCCGCTCTATCCAACCTCGTCCCTGAACCCAGTCGCCGTCGGGGATATTTGCAGCCCAGTCCCCGATGGTTTGCACGGTCTCTCGTAGCGTAGCAATTCCGAAGAGGCTTAGAGTTTTTGTGCGCTTTCCTACGCCTTCCAAGTGTTGGTGGCTATCGGTGAATCCTGCGAAGACCGTCTTGCCTGCCAGATCGATAACTCGGGCAGAGTCACACATATACTCTTCTGCATCAAGATTGGAACCAACGAATACGATTCTGCCGTCCTTGCTAGCAACAGCCTCTGCTGTCCACTGATTCTCGTTGGATGTGTAGACGCTTGTGTTATGAAGTACGAGGTCGGCCTGTGCGCAGTCAGTGCTGGCAACTGCAGATTCTAGGGCGTCAATGTTTGAGCCCTCATCGCTGCAGGCGGCAAGAAGTAATAGAGCAGGCAGGGTCAGATTCAGTGCAATTGTGGGGTGCATCCAAGATTCCTTTGGCGTTCGAGGTCTTATAATTCAAGTTTGGCAGTAATTAGCAAAGATTGTATCAGATGGCGCAGAATCTCAAGGGTTGCGAGCAGTTAGCGGGATCTGAATATCTGGAAATCAACCCAATATTTCTCTAAACTGGTGAAAATAATCGAAGACCAAGAATAAAAAAGTTCAATTTTCTGTTCACACTTTGAGGTACAGCATGTCGAGAAATACGACCAATAGTAGGCGTGATTTTCTAAAGGGCGCAGCTGTCGTAGGCGGTGCATCCACCCTAGGAGCCTGTGTAGGCGCACAATCAGGGCCCTCTGTTACGCATACCCACTCTCCCAGTTTCTATCCCAAGCACAACGAGCGCACCAAGGGTTGGATGCGTTTTATGTGGCAAAAGGCTACTACGGCTGACGACTGGGGATATTCTGAAGACATAGAGCGTCCCTGGGGAATAAATATCCCTCGCGGCGACATCGATTGGTCAGTTGATGGTGAGGGACCTCATCCTTGGTGGGACCAGTACAACTCTGCGCCTATGTTGAGCTACCCGCGCTTCGATCTGACCGATTCAAGTTACGTCATCATGATGATGGCCGATCAGACCCCTGCCTGGCGTGAAGCCTATACCCGTATCTTGGATGAACTAGCAACACGGCACACTTCCTACTGGGCAGCAATTGATTGGAATACTTTTATCGGCCCCAGCCCCGATCGCGAGAACTACGGCCCGGGTAGTGCGCCGTTTTTTCAGGCTTGGCCAGAACGGCTTCGTGGAAACTATGACTCGGCCGGTTGGACTGCAAACGGTGTTGAACCTTGGGGCCTGCAGCCCGACCCCATTGGAGCCGATGGCAATCTGTTCTTTCGCGGCTGGTTGAACCTTCTGCTTACTATCTACAAGTATGTATCCGGCGACGACAAGTGGGAGAAGCCCTGGCAGATAGCCGGTTATGAGAATGAAAAATTCGAATGGACGCAGCCTCGTATAGTCGAACATCTGCACAGGCAATACACCGATCATCCGGAGGGGCCGCAGTGTGAGAACACGAAAATTTGGCCGTTCTGTAATTCGGCTGCAGGTCTGGGTATGTATCTGTCCGACAAATTAGGCGTGACCAACTCTCATGGTGTGTTCGAAGAATGGATCGAATTCATGCGTGATAACTACATGAGCAT
The DNA here is from genome assembly GCA_028825335.1 of Gammaproteobacteria bacterium. Lineage (GTDB taxonomy): Bacteria > Pseudomonadota > Gammaproteobacteria > Pseudomonadales > Pseudohongiellaceae > UBA9145. The sequence continues at coordinate 7,733 of JAPKAI010000001.1, forward strand.
CAATGGTCAGAATCAGATCGAATGGATGACGATGTACTACGATCCGATTGCAGAGTTCAAAGTTAATATTCCCGGTACTGGTGGAACGGGTGCGGGCACCGCCTTCTATCTAATGCCCCAGTCGCCCGAACTCGCCACACAGATCTATGATGCTACCGCCAATTCCCTAGGCTGGCGAGACCCGCGACAAGAGATCCGCCCTAGTGCTACAGGCTTAGCCATGGCTAAAGCGCTAGGCGATCACACGGCAGTCTCTCGCTTAAGTGCGGCAGCCGAACGTTACTCAGACCCGAAGTGGTTTGGCGACGACATGGATAAGTTTGGTTGGTGGTTCAATAACGAAGATCCCTGGCCCCGAGGACAGCCTTCAGCACAGCAAATGATTAGTGAGATCAGCGAAGGTAATTGGGTGGATGCGTTCAAGGTACAGCATCTCGATAAATACACTGCGCCTACACTCGAAGGAGTCGACTATCCAAGTCTTGGTGTCGACACAGCATGGAATGATAAGGACAGTGGTGTGCTGCACGTTGGTACCTATGTTGTTGATAGGAATCGGGCTGGCGAGTCTACGAGCTGGCAGATAAGCAATCTGCCGAATGCAGGGGAAGCCGTAGTAATTTGCGATGGAACAACCGTTAGCGATGTGCAGGTTCTCAATACTAATACTATTCGTGTTCCTACGGATATCGGGCAGCATCAGTTTCAGATTTATACCGGCTACTTCGGGCAAGAAATCGCTATGGCCAAGCCTGATCCATCGACGTTTGCGAGTGCCGCAACTGCCTCTGCCACACGCCGTACGGCCGAGCAGAATGTTAAAGCAGCGGAAGCAGTGATAGCCAGCGGCGCAACTGGTTGTCCTTGTTGTGCTGGAGTGGCCTAGGCTTCATAGAATAGAAATTGAATAGTTAGGGAGAATGAGTGAATGCGAGTACTTAGATTATTAAGTCGAAAATTTACAGAGGCCACATTGCTAGCACTGCTGCTGCTAGTGGGAAGTGTTGCCAATGGCGATGCGGCAGAGCAACTGCAGCAAGGTAAAAATATCATCGTGCTCGATGTAGAGAACATGACCTGAGTAGGCTGTATTGTTGCCGTGCGCAACTCACTGAAAAAAGTCGAAGGTGTTATAAAGATCGAAGTAGATATAGATGAAAAAACAGCGACAGTGATCGTCGCGAGTAAAGACGTCGATACATCTCTTCTGGTTGCTGCGGCAACGAATATTGGATTTCCCTCTGTTGTTAGAGAGCCGTAACTACCGGCGATTAAGGCCGGTTTGTATAATATTTTAGAACGGGATTGAGTTTGCAAACTACAAAAAAGAAAACTGACTACCGCCATCTCATACTTGGTGGAATCGCTGCATCGCTCACGGCGAGTATTTGCTGTCTCGGCCCGTTAGCACTTTTGGCAACGGGTGTAAGCGGTGCTTGGATGAGCAATCTCATGTTCTTCGAGCGCTATCAACCGATCCTTATCGCTGTAACGCTTCTCGTATTCGTGCTTGCCGGACGCAATGTATTCTTTACTACCAATGCGGTGGATGATAATGATAGCTGCGAAGAGAGAGGTCCTGATTGGAAGAAGGCGTCGGTTTTCGCCGCAAGTTCTTGCTTAGCTCTGGTGTTTATAAGCAGTGAATACTGGATTCTATTCTTAGTCTAACTCCCTCCAGCGTAGTTGGCCTGATTTGACATAATATCGATCCATTCCTATCAATTCCCTTACTCTATAGATGAGTAACAGATAGACTCCGCCTACAATATCCTCCTCTGGCAACAGCATGAACTCAGAAACAAAGTCTACTGAACGTGATCCGGCTTATGGTTGGTTGATGGTGTTTGTCGTGTTTACTCTGAGCGGACTGTCATTCGGAGCCCTTGGAGCTATATCAGTTTTCTTAAAACCCCTGTCAGCAGAATTTGGCTGGGGAAGGGCAGAAACTTCACTCGGTTATACGGCGATAGCATTTTCCTCCGCATTGTTTGGAGTTCTCTGGGGCTTTGTGGCGGACAAATATGGCTCGCGCTGGTTCGGCGTTGTCGCTGCCATAACAATGTCTCTTTGTCTGTTCATGTTAAGTGTGCAGACGAATATTTTTCAGTTCTATGCGTTCTATTTTCTATTTGGTGCGTTCGGCAATGCTATGGCGTCTACGCCTTTGTTTGCAAACGTGGGATTCTGGTTTCGACACAACCCTGGCCTTGCTCTGGGCCTCACCGCATCGGGCGGTGCGATCGGCCAGGGTGTCGTACCGTATTTTGCTGGAATGGCGATCACCGCTAATGGTTGGCAGTGGGCCTATCAGGCGATGGCGATTTCTTACTTGGTAATAGCGTTGCCGATTGGGTTCCTCGTGCGTGAATCTCCTAGGCGTCAGAAAGCGCGAGTATCACCGGAAACTGAAGTGCGGCATTTTCCTCTGTCTGAGAAAGAGGTTGTGCTGTGGATGAGTCTTGCCGTTATGTTTTGTTGTAACTGTATGGCTGTACCGATTGTGCACCTTGTACCAATGCTTACCGATGCGGATTACACCTTGCAGTTCGCGACTAGCGTCTTTCTCGTGCTGATGTTAGCTGGGGGTGTAGGCCGTATTGTGGGGGGGAAACTAGGTGATATGATTGGAGCTTTGCCGACTTATATTATTATGTCGGTTGGACAGACTGTCTCGGTATTCTGGTTTCCTTATATGGACCAAGCTTGGAGTCTCTACCTACTCGCTGTGATCTTCGGTTTTACCTATTCGGGTGTGATGTCCAGCATTTTGGTGTGCGTTAGAATGATGGTGTCGGCGCTCTTCTCGGCTAGAGCCATGAGCGTGACGTCGTTCTTCGGTTGGACCGGCATGGGTCTAGGCGGGTTCTTTGGCGGCTTGTTCTACGATATGAATGGTGACTACAAGCTGTCTTTCGCGTTCGCCTCGCTAATGGGGCTGCTGAATATTATTGTACTCACGGCGTTCTATACGCGGGCGAAGGGTCAGCGCATTAGCGCCTCGCCCCAGCCGGCTTAATAAAAATGTCTAAGTGAAAAAAGAGATGTACGTTTAGTTAAGTTGAACGCCGCGGAATATTTCTCTCCTCTGAACGTAGCCCTCTGGCATGGGCAGCACATTGTTGCTGCTCTCATACGCCTCGTAGTCGGCGAGCATTTCTGCATAGCGTTCGGGCTCGATCTGCTCTAGATCGCGTGCTTCTCCAGGATCTGTTTTGATATTAAACAGATGCCATTTTCGGTCATTAACGGCGCTGCGATTAAATACCAACTTATAGTCTCCCTTGAACAGGGCGCGGTTACCGCCAAGCTCATAGCCAATAGCTTGAGACTCGCTGTGAATGTCTGACTCGCTGCCTTGTAGAAATTCAGAGAAATCAGTGCCGATAATTTCTTCGATTGAATTACCCTTCCAATTGCCGTTATGTTTCGCAAGATCTACTAAACTAAGAATGGTAGGTGTAAGGTCAGTGACGAATACAAACTCGTCAGTCATTTCATTCTGTTTGCTAATGCCAGGGCCAGACATGACCAGAGGTACGCGCAAACCACCCTCGCTGGCGTAGAATTTATAATAAGCGAGTGGGGAGGCAGCTATTGTTGCGTTATTAGGTCCTATTGCATTAAAAGAATTTGCCTCGCCCAGTGTTTCTAAGTCAGAGTTATAACCCACTCTATCAAACCAATTCCCCATTCCCAGAGCTGCTTGTCCGTTTACCCCAATTAGGTTGGAACCTTCGGCGCCGTTGTCTGAAGTGAAGACGAATATTGTATTCTCGAATTCTCCGATTTCTTTTAGGTAGTCCATTAGCCGCCCAATATGCATGTCCATCGCATCCACCATTCCCGCATAGACTTCCATACGTCGAGCGTGATGAATTTTTTGTTCTTCACTCAGGCTATCCCACTCTAATGTTCCTGGGGTAACTACCGCCTCGGTATCGCGAGGAACGACACCGGCAGCCTCGGCGGCGAGCCGTCTTTTCTCCCTCATTACTACCCAACCTTCGTCATACATTCCGGCATACTTATCGGAAAATTCTTTGGGAGCTTGGACGGGCATGTGCACGGCTTGAAAAGGCACGTAAGCAAAGAAAGGTTCGTCATCCGCTTCATTCTCTGCGATGAACTCGATTGTTTTATCGATGAAATACTTAGATGAATAAAAATCGTCGGGAAGTGCATGTCGTTCCCCGTCGGCATACCAATTAGCTTGCTCATAGATTGGCAGGTAGGGACGCTGATCCCAATTGTCCGCGCCAGTATCCGCCATAGCAATGGTGCGATCGAAGCCTCTTGAAGAGGGTAGCAGTTCCGGCGTATGGCCTAAGTGCCACTTGCCAGTCATGTAAGTGTGGTAGCCCGCGTCCTGAAGAATTGTAGACAGTGTTACGACTTTGTCATTGAGCACGCCTTGATAGTTTTCATACTGCTGCTGTTCAGGTGGAAGCGCCTCTGGGATATTTGGCACACCATTGCGATGACTATCGACGCCAGTTAGCAGCATGGCTCGCGCCGGTGCACAGCTCCCCGCCGTATGGTAATTGGTAAACGAGATTCCTGAAGTTGCGAGTTCGGCGATATTTGGCGTGTTAATTTCGCTGCCAAATGGAGAGATATCGGTGAAGCCCAGATCATCTGCGAGTATTAGAACGATATTGGGTCGCGTTTCTTGCTGTGCCATAGCAGAGTTGAATGAGCCAGCGGCAAGAGTAAGCAGTGCAGTTGTTAAGATTAACGATTTGGAAATCATATGGGCCCACAGTTATTTTTTGAATTCAAGAATGATTAGAAATATTCACGAGTGAGAATGCAAGCGGACTGAGTCAGCCTATATTTTCAATAGCTTGGCACTATCGCGCTACAACACAGCGCTCAGGCTGAACAGATCTTGGTAGCACAAGTGGTGCCGCTGTTACGCGTTCTTCGCTAGCGAGTTGATCATACGCAGCTTGCTGAAGTCCTTTTACTTGAGCGCGAGACATGCCTAACTCAAAGCCTGAACATTCGTTCTCGCCTAGCGAGCGCGGGTCTAGACCGGTTAGGTTGCCGAAGACGACAAGTGCCTCGAGATAGTAGCCATAGTCGCTAGCGTGATAGTGATCCCATGTCCAAAGGTTCATTAAATCTGTGTCGATTCCATCATAGGGATTGGGGTCTGCGATGCCACTTTCTATGGCGCGTGTCCAAGCCTGACCAACACCGTTTACTGATTTAACCGCAGCAGCTCCGGCGGCGGCTGCGTCATATCCGGCGCGTACGTCTATCGCCATCTGTGCTATAGGCATTCCATTCCAAGGGCTGTCAGTTCGATACACAAGATCTGCACGTGACCAGGTCGCAGTGAGAAACACTTCAACATCGGGGTTCAGACCTTGCAGAAAATTCGACATCTGAGCCGTGGTGTTGATGAGCACAGCTGGATTATTAGGGTTGCTACTATCTAGGGTGCTGAAGCCATGCATGACAACTTTATCCCAAGGGCGCCGTCCTATGACACCTAACTTGTTCTCGAGATGAAAATCCAATCCACTCCCACCTCTAGTCTCGAGATATACATCGTAGTCTAAGCCAGCTTGATCGGTGAAAGACTTAAAGAGCGCAGGGACCCCGCCAATACCTTCGTTGTTGAGATCGGTTACTGAGTCTGCGCGATAGAATTTCGCGGCTGAGCCATAGGCGTAAGTGAAGCTATTGCCTATAAACAGGGCGCTTGTTTCTGCTAAGGAAGTAACTGAGCTAAATGTTACAACTAGAGTTGCGTATAGGGTGATTAAGTATTTCATCGATTGATCCTTATTTTTCTTTTTAACCCAATGACGTTGAAAGCAAGAATAAAAGCTCACTGCGTCCAAACCCTTGCTTAGAATGGACGCAGTAGCGCTGTTCTAATTCGCAGCAGCAGCATCCAGTATGCGTAGAAAATTTCCGCTCCAAATTTTATTGATGTCTGTTTCGGAATAGCCGCTCTTTAATAAGCCTGCGGTAAGGTTCATCGCTTCGCTGGCGTCGTTGTAGTCATCTATGCCGCTGCCATGATTGAAGTCATTGCCGATGCCTATATGATCGATGCCTATGCGGCCGACGATGTAATCGATGTGCTCGATCATATTGTCTGTGGAAGCTGGCCCGAGAAGTTCGCTAACAGCGGCAGTGAATGCAGATCTTTCTGTAAGGTCATCAATTTCCCAATAGAGTTCGAAAGGGTAGTTGTATTCTATCGATATTCCCGCCGCTACCCGCAAGGCTACTAATTTTCTTATAAACTCGGGCTCAGAGATATTGATCAGATAACCCTTAAACGCAGCGACGTGAATTACTCCGCCATTCTCGCCGATGCGATCAATTTCTTCATCGCTAAGATTGCGAGTTACATCTGAAACAGTTTTCGCATTTGAGTGACTTGCAATTATTGGACTTCTCGTTAATTCAAGCACTTGCAGAGTTGCTGCTTTGGATAACTGTGAGACATCTACAAGTGCGCCCAGAGCCTCGATTCGTTCAACGGCAGCTACACCCAAGGCAGATAATCCGCCGTGTTCTTCGGTAACCTCAAAGGCACCAGTTTCACCGCTAAACTCTGGTCGTGAGGAATCAGAAAAAGCATTATGCCCGAGATGGTTGAGACCAAATATTCGAACACCTTCTGCATAGAATTCATCGATTGCGGAAATATTTCCCTGCAGAGAGCGAGCATTCTGAAATCCTAGAATTAGTGCAGATTTTCCTGCCTCGTGAGCAGCGACGATTTCACTGGAAGTAGTCGCGATAACAACTTGGCCCTGACTTTCTTCTACTAGTGTTTTCACAGCGGCTATTTTTTCATCTGCCTCGGCTCTAGCTGCCGCATCGCCTTCCATCGTTCTGGGGCCAGGGCCAACAGCCACAGACATGACTACGGCGTCGACTCCACCGGCACGCATCTTTTTGGGATCTACCTTCGATGTTCCGTCGGCACTCATGTAAGCCCTCGATGTTGAAGGAATTACGATGTCGGCATGCGCATCTAAGACTAAGCTAGATTCATGGATTTCGGCGGCGGATGGGCTGGAGCTAGCGTCTCCAGCTTCAGTCTCAACTGAGACGGATTCGTTATCTGAGCATGATGCTATGCCTGCGAGAATGAAAAACAGTAATAGGCTTTTTCGAACCTTTCCGGCAGTGTTTATGTGTAGCATTTTTTAACTCCAACAATTTTTAGATACTGAATTTTCATTCAGGTGCCAATTTAAGATCTTCCCTCAAAGTGCGTGAAGCGAGATAGAAGTGAATGCTCGACCAGACCATAACAGTCGGCAGAAGTATCGCCATCGAGTAGCGCAACGAATCTATTCCCATTGAGGGTTCAAGCATGTCACTTAGGAAGCCGACGGCGAACGGTCCAATGCCCAAGCCAATGATATTGATGGCAAGAAACAAGATCGCTGATGCCGTCGAGCGCCACCTTAATCCAACCAAGTTATGTGTGGTAGCGATGGAATTGCCGAGGTAGACGTTCTGTAACAGGCCTGGGATAAACGCACAGACTAGCGCCACGTATGTGTTCCCTGTGAGTAGGACGATTAGAAGAAATGGTACAACTGTGATTGTCGCGAGTCCGGGAATCCATTGATACCAGCGCTTGTCGCGTTTCCCGAGCTTGTCGCCCAAGATACCTCCAAGAAGTATACCGATTGCGCCAAATAGCCCTGTCGATAGTGCGAGCCAAGTTCCCAGTTCGCCCGTAGACATTCCATGACTTCTAATAAAGAAAGAGGCTAACCAATTTACGGTGCCGTATCCAGCGAAGGCATTGAGCCCACAAGCGAATGCCATGTGGCGAAATGTCTTTCGTTTCCACAGCAGTGATATTACTTCCTTGAAGGGCACCTGAGTTTCGGACGCAGTTCTATTTTCCATCAGCCCACGAATTGGTTCGCGGACGGTCGTTCGTACCAGAATCGCTAGTAGGATGCCTGGTATGCCGACAACCATGAATGCGATCCGCCATCCGAAGAACTCATTGAGCCAGCCACCGAAGAGAAAGCCGAACAGGATGCCGAGATTTACGCCGGTTGAATAGAAAGAGAGCGCGGTCGCACGTTTCTCGGGTGGGAAAATATCGGAGACTATGGAGTGTGAGGGAGGACTACCTCCTGCTTCGCCGATTCCAACACCGACGCGGGCGGCGAGTAGCTGGGCGTAGTTCTGCGCAAAGCCGCTTAGCGCCGTCATTGCGCTCCATAGGCCTACAGACACAGCGACGATATTTCTTCGATTGCTACGATCTGCAAAGCGCGCGATAGGAATGCCCGCGGTGACATAGAACATCGCGAAGGCGAAACCTGTTAATAACCCTAATTGGCTGTCGGATAACGACAGATCGACTTTGATGGACTCCTGCAAGATAGAAAGCAGCTGCCGGTCAATAAAATTGAAGGTATAGACAATGGTTAGAACGACAAGTGCATAGTTTCTTGTTCGTGGACTGGCGTAAGGGTTTACCTGCGGTATTACAGGAGGGGTGGTCTTTCCATCTGTGTGATCTGTCATAACAGGCTCTTCTTATTATTTTGCGCGAGATATCTACGGAGAATAGTCGGGCCCAGCGCAAAAAACTAGCTAATTTAAACAAGGATACTTTCTAGGGGGTTCGAGCTGCAGCTACGCTTGATCAATAACTTGGAGGAATTGCCATTCTCTTTGTTATCGTTAAAAACGATAATATGAATCGTTATATATCGTTTTACCGATTAATCCGTGCTGGGTAGAGTAGGCCCGTACTCTTGACTCAACGTAATTTTAACAAGCACAGACGGAGACCATTCGAATGCTGAAAAAAACCTTATCCAGAACATTCATCGCCTTTCTTGGGCTTTTCGCGCTCGCGCCAGTCAATCTGGCCAGCGCCCAAGATCAAGCGCAGGTGGCAACCAATGCTTATTGGTGGCCCAATCGGCTCAGTCTCGAGCCGCTTCGTCAGAATTCCCTAGCCTCCGACCCTCATCGAGGCGAATTCAATTACGCAGAGGCCTTCGCAGGCTTGAATCTGCAGGCTGTAACAGCCGACCTAGAGCAGTTGATGACCACGTCGCAAGACTGGTGGCCGGCCGACTTCGGTCACTACGGACCGTTCTTCATCCGCATGGCATGGCATAGTTCTGGTACCTATCGATCTGTCGACGGTCGCGGTGGAGCCGATGGCGGGATGCAGCGTTTCGCTCCACTGAATAGCTGGCCCGACAATGCCAACCTCGATAAGGCGCGCCTACTTCTATTACCAATCAAGCAGAAATACGGCCGTAATATTTCATGGGCTGACCTTATGATCCTCGCGGGCACGGTAGCTATGGATTCCATGGGATTCGAAACCCTGGGATTCGCGGGTGGACGAGTCGATGCTTGGGAGCCCGAAGAAGTGAACTGGGGCCCAGAGGGCGAATGGCTTGCGGCAGATCGCCGTAACGATCGAGGAGAGCTCGAAGGTGCATTAGCCGCGGTACAGATGGGTCTCATCTATGTGAACCCAGAAGGCCCTGGTGGAAATCCTGATCCACAGGCGGCAGCAGATGCGATTCGTGAGGCGTTTGGCCGCATGGCAATGAATGATGAAGAGACAGTTGCACTTATTGCTGGTGGTCACACCTTCGGCAAGGCACACGGTGCTGCGCGCCCTGATGAGCATGTAGACGTTGAGCCCGAAGCTGCGAGTATTGAGCAACAGGGCCTGGGCTGGAAGAATAGCTACGGCACAGGCAATGCAGGCGATACCATCACTAGTGGATTAGAAGGAGCCTGGACTATCGATCCCGCTGCTTGGACTCATAACTACTTACAAAACCTATATGGTTATGAATGGGTGCAGACTCGCAGTCCCGCAGGTGCGATTCAATGGGAACCGGCTGAAGGCGCAGCTTCAAGTCTGGTGCCAGATGCACACGATCCATCGAAGCGCCATGCCCCGATGATGTTCACAACCGACTTGGCTCTCAAGGTTGATCCTGGGTATCGCGCGATCACTACGCGTTGGTTGGAAAATCCAGAGCAGTTCGAAGATGCGTTTGCACGAGCCTGGTTCAAGCTTACTCATCGAGACATGGGGCCAAATTCTCGCTATTTGGGCGACCTGGCACCAAGTCAAGAGTTTATCTGGCAGGATCCGATTCCTGTAGCCGAACATAATCTTGTTAGCAGCCGCGACGTGAGTCGACTGAAACGTGAGATCTTGGATTCTGGACTAAGTACGGCAGAGCTAGTTCGAGCTGCCTGGGCTTCGGCATCGACCTATCGCGGCACGGATATGCGCGGTGGGGCTAACGGAGCGCGCGTTCGATTAGCGCCGCAGAAGAACTGGTCAGCTAATGATCCGCAGGAACTGGCGCGAGTTGTTGACGTGCTAGGCACAATTCAGAGCGAGTTCAATGAGAGAAACTCGGTTAAACAGGTATCACTCGCTGACTTGATGGTTCTTGCGGGCAACGCGGCGATTCAGCAGGCGGCAGAGCAGGGTGGTCATAGTGTGGAAGTCGCATTTGTTGCTGGGCGCGGCGATGCAACGCAGGAAAATACCGAAGTTGACTCATTCGCGATACTTGAGCCGACAGCTGATGGTTTTCGCAATTATTTCGCCGTAGGCAACTCGCGTTCACCGGCCGAAATGCTCATAGAGAAGGCTGCTTTGCTCAATCTGACCGTGCCAGAGATGGCGGCGTTAGTCGGCGGCATGCGAGCTCTCGATGCGAATACCGGGCAATCGAAGCATGGTGTCTTCACCGACCAGCCGGGTACGTTGAGCAATGACTTCTTCGTCAATCTGATCGACCTCAATGTAGTGTGGAGCAGATCCGCTTCCGAGGAAGGCATCTTTGAGGGGCGTGATAGAGCAACGAGTGAATTGAAATGGACGGCGACACCTGCCGATCTCATCTTCGGTTCCAATTCAGAACTCCGTGCGATAGCGGAATTCTATGCATCTGAAGACTCGAAGGAACAGTTCGTGCAGGACTTTGTAAGTGCATGGACTAAGGTCATGATGCTCGATCGCTTTGACTTGATGTAAATAGTAACCTTAGTACTAATCTTTATTGGGCCGGCGTTCTCTTTGAGCGCCGGCTTTTTTTTTGCTGTGTATTTTTTCAAGAGAATGCTGCTACTAACTTTGGCACAAAAAAGAGCGGAGAGACTGGTTCAGTCTTTCCGCTCTCTTGGCTTCTCTCTACTAAGCACTAGCTAGGATGTTCTTGCCTGTGGGTGCGATTTATTCTAAATGCTATAGCTCTATGTCCAAGCTGTAGCCAACTACGAATTTAATGTCGTCGTTGTCTAGAGCGTCAGGGCCGGCATCATCCAGATCGGTGGAAGTGATCATGAAGCTGAAGCCATCTTTAGCGATAGAAACGTTGTAGTCCATGTAGTTGCCTGGTACGCCGTTGAAGGCCTCAGAGAAATCACCTTCGTGATGACCAATATGGAAGCCTAGGTCGACGCCGTTACCGATTGTAGTACCATAGTCAGCATACAGATAAGTTGCTTCGCCGAAACCGAAATCCTGGCCTGGACCTTCATCAGCTTCAGTATTGGTTAGCACGTTCAATCCAAAAGTAAATGGACCAATACCGATCGAGCCATACAGTTCGCCGAAGTCGAACTCGGCTTCTGCGTCATAGTTATAGTAGAGATAGCCGATGTCGTAGCTGATTCCGCCGGCCTCGCCGGCAAAGCCTCCGTAGATGTCATGCTCATATGAATACACATCGTCGGCAGCATAGCTTACGTTTGAAGCCCATGTGCCTACGTAGAAACCGCTGTCAGCCGCATAGTCGACTCCGCCGGAGATAGCGGCTTCGTTTACTGTCTGAGTAAGGCCGCGCCAGATGTAGTTGTTGGAGGCTGCGAAGTTAGCAGACCATTCATCTGCTTGAACGGTTCCAGCTGAAATAAAGAGTCCCGCCGCGGCGAGTGAAAGAATTCGTGAATTCATGTCTTGTATTATCCCTTTGTTGATAGTGGTGGGGGGTGATCAATTCCACCCGTTACAAGGTATTGAGCAAGAGATGTGCCAAAAAAAAAGTCTTGGTTTCTGCACCATTGAGGGCGGCTGGGGTGCATATTCTAGCGAAATCGCCCTACATTGGTGCGTCAAAATAGTGCGTTGACTCGAAATGGGGCGGCGCTGGCTCTTGCTCTAGATATTTAGAATGAAGGCCCAAAAAGCCCTATGCTAGCTCTGTAGTATTCGCGTGGTGCAGGAGAGCTATGCGTGGTTAGATGCTTCGCTAGCACAGGGGCCTGCTTGGACAAGTCGATGAAGATTAGGTAATTCAAACTTATTTCAATTTTGTTAAGAAAATATGTCGAATCCGTAATTATTGTCATTAATCTGTAATATTTTGAGAATAAAGTATCGGTCAACGAAAACAACCCGAATGAACGCTCACAGTAAGGGCGGTTTGCGCGATAGCATGAACTGTACAGAGTCTTAAAAAGAAACCCTACTGGAGTCGAAGAGACCTATGAGAAATCAAAATATTGTACTAATAGGCCAGTTGGTCGCCACGGGAGCATTAGTCCTTTCAGCTTCTGTTGCACAAGCGGCGGAGAAAGAGCTCTTGGACATTCTGTTGAGCAATGGAGCGATAACTGAGGAACAGTATGATGATTTGCTGGAGAAAGAAGAGCTAGAACAGCAGGATGTGGCTGAGATTAACTTCGGCGGTGGCAGCGGATTGAATGTCACTTCAGGAGATGGACGTTTCGAAGCAGAGATAGGCGGTCGCCTCCACTTAGATTACGTGAACCATGATTACGATTCTCGAATGGGTATAAGGCCGATTAGCGGCACCGAGGTGCGCCGGGGTCGTATAGAGATAGACGGGGTGTTCGATAAGAATTGGGGCTATGCCGCTGAATTTGATTTCGCTAGAAATAAGGTGGTATTAAAAGATATTAAGGCAGGCTATGAAGCTGATAGTGGCGCTACTTTCTACGTCGGGAATCAGAAGCAGCCGTACAGTCTATCTTTGGAAATGAGTTCTAATGATATTCCTTTCGTAGAACGCAGTGTTGATAACTTCTTGGCGGCGACGTTCACAGATCGCGCGATCGGTGCACGCTATGAGAATAGCGGCAGCAACTGGTTCTTCGCCGGAGGCGTTTTCGGAGAATCTCTTAAGGAAGGTACAACTACAGGTGACGAAGGTTGGGGATCTTCTGCACGTTTTGTCTACTCGCCAGTTATCGAAGACAACTCCGTAGTGCATCTGGGTATTCGTGGATCTTATCGCGAGATGGATATAGCTACACCAACGTTAAGCATCAAAAATAAGACTACTGACTTCTCAGGTCTGAGCATCGTCAGCACAGGTGCGCTCGCAGATGCGGAATCTGCCTCTTTGTTCGGTCCAGAGATTGCAGCCTCGTTTGGATCGCTCTATTTATTCGCAGAACACACGACTACGCAAGTTGCTCGTAAGGGAGCTTCTACTCTGGACTTTTCTGGATGGCATGCTGCTGCTTCTTGGAGCCTGACGGGGGAGAGTCGTGCAGCGCGCTACAGGATGAATGCAGGCGAATTTAAGAGCATCAGGCCGAAAAGTGATTTCGACCTGAGCAATGGAACATGGGGCGCGTTCGAAGTTTCGGCTCGCTATGCCACGATAGATCTCAACGACGGCGACATCCTCGGCGGTGAAGAGGATGCACTTTCCCTAGCTTTGAATTGGTACCCAAATCGCAACTTGCGCATTATGGCGGACTGGACGCGCATATTGGATACCGACGAATCCAACACTGTGCGCATGTTCGCGCCGGACATGAACGTATTCATGTTGCGAACTCAGTGGAACTACTAGACGGTCCTACATGGTAGTTAAGCCCTAGACAGTCTATTAGATATCCCCTGGCGGGCAGTAATTCATCTCTGCGTTCTGCTCGCTGGTATGCGCAACACTCATCCTCTATCCCCGTACCCCGGCGATATCCACCTCAAGTGGCTGTATCGCTTGAGCTTGTATATAATTGTAACTAAGTTCAGAGCCGCTTCCTCAGTTGCTGCCCACTATTACTCGCGTTAAATTCGAAGCCCTCCATTATGATTTCTCAAACAAGAGAAAATAAGATTTTGCCAAATCGAGCTGTGCTTCCTACGCTTCTTTTTCTTGTGTCCCTGTCACTTGCGCATACCGAGCCTGCGGTTTCTCAAGAAGAAGAGATAGAAGAGATTATTGTCACTACGACTCGAAGTCGTCGGAGTTTTGAACAGCAGCCAACCCGAATTGAAGTGTTAGGCTCAGAGGAGATGAATGAAAAGGCGAATATGAAGCCGGGTAATATTCGTATGTTGTTGAATGAGAGTACGGGCATTCATGTGCAGCAAACCTCGGCGACAAGTTTTAATTCCAGCATACGTATTCAAGGACTCGATGGGAAATACACTCAGCTGCTTCGCGATGGAATGCCTCTATATGGAGGTTTCTCCGGCGGCTTAAGCTTACTGCAAGTCGCGCCCTTGGATCTTGAGCAGGTTGAGGTCGTCAAAGGCTCGAACTCTACTCTCTATGGCGGTGGTGCAATCGCGGGGATTGTAAATCTCATTTCAAAGAAACCGGATGGCGAGTCCGAACGCTCACTCTTGTTGAATGGCACTTCGGCGGGTGGGGTGGATGCTAGCGGGTTCTTTTCAGGCATGAGCGGAGATGTCGGAGCTAGCCTTTTTACTTCGTACAATACTAGCGAGGCTTACGATCCTGCAGACAATGGGCTGAGTGCTATACCCGAGTTTGAACGATGGACCTTTAATCCTCAGCTATTCTTCGAGGGCGAGAGAAGTGAACTTCGGCTAGGGCTAAGCGCGGTAGTTGAAGACCGCTTAGGCGGAGGCATTGACTTCATAAAAGGGAGGCGTGATGTGCCAGCCTACTATGAAGATAGCTCGACCGAGCGCTTATCCACGCAATTAGAATACGTAACACAATTGGATTCAGGCAATGAATTCGTGCTTCGCAACAGTGTAAATCACTTTGAGCGTGAGCTCGATGTGCCGGGGTTCTCTTTCTCGGGCACGCAGATCTCCAGTTTTAGTGAGGCGCACATTGTAGGTGCTTCAGGCGCACTGGACTGGGTTGCAGGGTTCAATATCTGGACAGAAGATTTCGATCAAGAGGCAGTATTCAGCGGTTCCAGTTTGGACTTCAATAGTCAGACCGAAGGCGCGTTTGCTCAGGGAACTTATCTCCTCACAGACCGCTGGATAATTGAAGGTGGCCTGCGGATAGATCATACATCCGACTATGGCAGCTTCATCTTGCCGCGGGCTTCGCTGCTCTATAAGCCTGCCTCTGACACGACGATACGAATCGGCGGCGGACTTGGTTACAAGGAGCCAACACCGTTTACAGAAGAGGCAGAAAGCATTCAGTACCGCGGAGTGTTGCCATTAGATATTTCGAATCTTGATGCCGAGCAGTCGGTGGGAATGAATTTCGATATCAACAAGAGCTTAGAGATTGGAAGTAATCTGTCTCTGAATCTCAACCTTTTACTTTTCTATACGCGCGTGGCTGATCCTTTGCGTTTAATTCAGATAGATACGGATCAGTTTGCATTTCGCCAGCCGAACGACACTTTGGATAGCAGAGGTACTGAGATCAATGCGGTATTCAGATGGGATGATTTCAAAATATTCCTAGGCTACACACATGCCGACGTGGAGGAAAATACAATTGGAGGTGTTGAAAGCGCTCCTCTGGTTCCAAAAGACCGGCTGAATAGCGTCTTTGTCTACGAGCGTGAAGACGACATAAGAATTGGTTTGGAAGCCTACTATTACGGAAGGCAGGAACTAACTAGTGGCGCCAAGAGCAGGGACTATTGGATATTTGGCCTCATGATCGAAAAGATATTCAGTGACAAATTCTCATTATTTATCAATTTTGAAAATTTTACAGACACCAGGCAGACGCGTTACGGTTCGATTAATAGCGGAACACTAGCGAGCCCGATATTTGCAGACATCTTTGCCCCTCTTGATGGCTATGTTGCTAATGGCGGAATTAAGTTGCGGTTCTAAAAAGGAGGCAGGGCTAGCGTTTTAAGCCCCATCCTCCAGTAGTAGATTTTTACTACGAGTTAAAGTAGTTCCCTGCCAAGCCTGCCGCGCGGCACTCTGTAACCTGCATCCAGCACATAGTCAGGACCGATTGAGTCGATAGTCGGAGTGCCGCTACCACGCATAGTGATTAGTAATTCTCGATTCAGTAAGTCCAGCACTCGTTCAACGCCAGCCTGACCGAACGCGCCTAGGCCGAAGCAGTAAGGTCTGCCTATACCAACCGCCGATGCGCCCATTGCTAATGCCTTATAGACGTCTGTTCCTCGACGAAACCCGCCGTCGACAACAATAGGTATCCGTCCGTTCACGGCAGCTACAATCTCCGGAAGGCATTCAATAGTGCCCCGGCCAGTTTCTGTAGCGCGGCCGCCGTGATTAGAAACCCAAATCGCGTCTGCGCCAAATTGCACTGCCAGCGCCGCATCGGCAGCGACTTCGACGCCCTTGATGACGATGTTCATATCCGTAACTTCCTTCATGCGGGAAATAACGCCCCAGGTCATGGCTGAGTCAAACAGTCCAACGCCGCGCATATCCAAACCCTCGAACATTGGCTTGCCCTGTCCGGTGTGGCAGGAGGCACAAATACGCGTATCCTCGCGGGTGAGCACCGCACTGGTCTCGGTGTTGCGGCCACCCGGCAGGTCGATAGTCAGGCAGACTGATGTGCAGCCCGCTGCCTCGGCTCTGGCTAACATGGCAACAGTGTATTCCCAGCGATTAGTGGGGTAGAGCTGGTGCCAGATGGGCGCGCCTCTAGCCTCAGCAACCGCCTCTACAGATGTCGACGACTGCGTGGACAAAACCATATGGTGGCCTTTCGCTGCCGCCGCTCTAGCAGTGCCGAGTTCCGCGTCTGCATGGTATGCGCCCTGGCTACCTACGGGGCAGAGAAAAATAGGTGAGCTGGCTTCGCTGCCAAGGACGTTAACCGTTGTATCAGTTTGGCTGACATCAACGAGCCTTCGAGGCTTGATTTGAAATCGAGAGAAGCCTGCGCGGTTCGCTCGCAAGGTAAGATCGCTGTCTACACCTGTGGATAGATAGCCCAAATGTGCCGGAGGGATTCTCTCTCTTGCGATAGCCTCCATCTCGAAAACGTTGATAACTTCCGAAGGGTCGGTAAGTCGCTGACCCAGCGTTTGTTCAACCTCTTGGGCGAAGGCCGAATAATTTGTGAGTAGTGGGCTGGCTGCTAGAAATTTAAGAAATTCTCGACGCTGGGTCATGCTGACCTCCGATTAAGCTTATTAGTTGGCAATGTGCTTTCTTTAGGATGGCCTAAAACTATCTAGGTTGGGCGCAGTTGTCCAGCGGCCCAAAATGGCTCGCGCTTTAATATGGCTTAGCCGGTCGCCTAACTGGCTGATATTAGGTAGAATCTTGATCCCTCCAGGCCTATAAAGCAGCACGTTGACAAGGCTTGGTGTAATCAACATGTAGCGTAAAACTCGCGGACCCGAAAGACATGAGCAAGCGGCAGATCAAGAAACTACTAATCGCCAATCGCGGCGAAATTGCCTTGCGCATCGTCCGGGCATGCGCCGAAATGGATATTCGTTCGGTGGCCATCTATACCGAGCCAGACCGCTATGGCTTGTTCGTTAAGCGGGCCGATGAGGCCTATTCGCTAGGAGAGGAACCTCTTGAAGGTTACCTGCATTCCGCGCGAATAGTGAATCTTGCCGTGGAAACTGGCTGTGATGCCCTCCATCCTGGCTATGGATTCCTATCGGAGAACCCAGAATTAGCACGGCTGTGTGAGGAGAAGGGCATCGCCTATGTCGGTCCTTCTAGCGCGGTTATCCAGCGCATGGGAGATAAGACTGCGGCGCGTAAAGCAATGACGGCCGCGGGTGTGCCGGTAACCCCAGGTACTGAAGATAACCTCGCCGATGTCGCTGAGGCTCTAGTCGAGGCGGCACGCGTCGGTTATCCGGTAATGATTAAGGCGACTTCCGGTGGCGGTGGTCGAGGCATTCGCCGCTGCGACAGCGAGGAAGAACTGAAGAGCCAATATCCTCGAGTGATCTCTGAGGCTACTAAGGCCTTTGGTTCGGCCGAGGTATTTCTCGAGAAATGTATTATCAACCCCAAGCATATTGAAGTTCAGGTACTGGGGGATTCCCACGGGAACGTGGTTCACCTGTATGAGCGCGATTGTTCTATTCAGCGTCGCAATCAGAAGCTTATCGAGATTGCCCCTAGTCCGCAGATATCTGAAGAGCAACGACAGTATTTAGGGCAGCTCGCCGTGACCGCGGCGAGTTCGGTTGGATACGCGAGCGCAGGTACGGTTGAATTTCTTCTCAGTGGCGAAGACATCTATTTCATGGAGATGAATACCAGAATTCAGGTGGAACATACGATTACCGAACAGATAACCGGTGTCGATATTGTGCGCGAGCAGATACGCGTCGCTGAGGGCCGAGAGCTCAGCTATCGACAAGAAGATATAAGCTATCGCGGATATGCAATACAGATGCGTATTAATGCCGAAGATCCGAAGAACGATTTTCTTCCTTCGTTCGGCCGCATTACGCACTACTATGCACCCGGTGGTCCTGGCGTCCGTGTGGATACCGCCATCTATACGGGTTATGAAATTCCACCTTACTATGACTCGATGTGTCTCAAACTCATAGTTTGGGCTCTCACGTGGGAGGAAGTCACGGCGCGGGCAGAGAGGGCGATCGACGACATGCGTCTGCATGGTATTAAAACAACGGCCGCGTACTATAAACAGATAATTTCACATGAAGATTTTCAGCAGCCCGGGTTCGATACCAGCTTCGTAGTGGATCATCCGGAATTACTTAACTATTCCGATAAGCGCCATCCTAGCGAAGTCGCTTTGGCGCTAGCGGCAGCAGTTGCTGCCTATTCGGGCTGGTGAAATTGCTAACAAAAGAATATTAGCAGGAGAATAAAGCATGACTAAGCCTAGACCTATTCAAGTCACCGATGTCATTTTGCGAGACGCGCATCAATCATTGATCGCAACACGCATGCGCCTTGATGACATGTTGCCCATCTGCCAGCAACTGGATGAGATCGGCTACTGGTCACTTGAAGTTTGGGGAGGCGCGACGTTTGATGCCTGCATACGTTTTCTAAAAGAAGACCCTTGGGAGCGTTTGCAGAAGCTGAGGGCAGCACTGCCGAATACGCGATTGCAGATGTTACTTAGAGGACAAAATCTACTCGGTTATCGCCATTATGCTGATGATGTTGTCGCAGCCTTCGTGCAGAAATCTGCCGACAATGGCATCGACGTATTTCGGGTCTTCGACGCTTTGAATGACTTGCGTAACATCAAAACGGCGATGAAAGCTGTGAAGGACGCGGGGAAACACGCCCAAGGAACAATCTGTTATACGACTAGCCCGGTGCATAATGCCGAGCTTTACGTTCAGCAAGCGAAGCAGTTGCAAGATATGGGTGCAGACTCTATCGTCATAAAAGATATGGCGGGACTCCTGACCCCTTACGGAACGTACGAATTAGTAAGCGCGATAAAAGAAGCTGTGCCTCTTGATCTAGCCATCCATAGCCACTCGACTTCTGGCCTAGCTTCCCTATGTCAACTAAAGGCAATAGAAGCAGGTGCGGATAGAATCGATACGTCTATATCCGCCTTCGCTGGAGGCACTTCGCATCCATCGACTGAAGCTCAAGTGGCTGCCCTTAAAGATAGCCCTTATGACACAGGTTTAGACCTCACGAAACTTACCGCAATCGACGATTACTTTCGTGAGGTGCGCAAGAAGTATCAACAATTCGAAAGCGAGTTTACACGGGAAGATATTTCGGTGCAGATCAACCAAGTGCCGGGCGGCATGATGTCTAACTTGGCGAATCAGTTAAAAGAGCAGAATGCGCTGGATCGCATCAGAGAAGTGTTCGATGAGATTCCACGAGTACGTGAAGATCTAGGCTTCCCGCCGCTGGTTACGCCAACCTCACAGATCGTTGGCACACAGGCTGTTTACAATGTGCTTTCCGGAGAACGCTACAAGACCATTACCAATGAAGTAAAGCGTTATCTACAGGGAGGCTATGGTCGGCCTCCTGCGGCCGTGGATGAGAAGCTACGCAATAAAGCCATCGGTAAAGAAGCCTATAGCGATGAGCGCCCAGCAGATTCTATCAAGCCTGAACTTGCTAAGTTACGCAAAGACATTGGCGATCTGGCGAAAAATGACGAAGATGTTTTGACCTTCGCCATGTTTCCTGACTTGGGTCGCGAATATCTGCAGCAGCGTGCTGATGGCACGTTGCTGCCTGAGGCTTTGTTACCTCCAGACAGTGGGGCCAAGGCAAAAGCCTCTATGGCTACCGAATTCAAACTTGACGTTCACGGGGAATCCTACGACGTGGCAATCACCGGCGTCGGTGAGTCAGGTGCCGGCCGCCGAAAGATCTATCTCTCTATGGATGGTATGCCTGAAGAAGTAATTTTCGAACCACTTAATGAATATGTAGCCCAGAAGGGTGATAAGAGGAAGAAGGCCACCGAGCCGGGCCATGTTGCGGCGGCGATGCCAGGTAATATCGTCGATGTGTTAGTGGCCGAGGGTGATTCAGTTAGTGCGGGTCAGGCTGTGCTAGTCACCGAAGCTATGAAGATGGAGACGGAGATTCACGCCAACATCGACGGTAAAATTTTAACTGTTAATGTCACTAAAGGTGATCGAATCACGCCGGGTGAAGTACTGATCGAGATCGGCTAGCCTATCCGCCTATTTCTGTCAATAATGCTTACAACTTTGACGAATAGACGTCCTTGATCTATGCGAGAATGATGGCACTAGAAACTACGAGAAAATCAGGTAGTTCGCACAATGAGTAAACTCAAAATCACCGGCTGGATATTAGGCCTCGTACTTGCCTCGGCCGCTGTGTTTTATGTCTATACGGCGCCATTCAATTACCAGCGGTTGCCTGGCGTTAGGATAGCTGGAACACTGACTGAACACCCTACCAACTGGAACGCGATAGACGTAGATGGCGTTGTCTATTTGAAAATGGAGGGCTTTCCTCCAGTGGTAGTGAAAGTTCTCTATGCCTCGGACGAAGGTGGCATCATCACCGCAACGCGACCGGATAATGGTTATTGGGCGAGTCGAGTCAGAGGGAATCCAAATGGCTGGATTCGCTTCGGCGACGAAACCTATGCGTTGCAGGCAACGGAAATTTTTGGCGATGCGCGACTGCCGATGTTGGAAGCCTACGGGGCGAATAACGGCATGCAGATGCGCTACGATTTTGAGGGCGAAGTAGTCGTTGGACAAAACGAGCCTCTGCATACATGGGAAGTGTTCTACTGGACAACGCGTTAGTAAAGAGCCCTTGAAGAAATAAAAAAGCCTTGCTCGATTAACGAGTAAGGTTTTTTAAAATTTTCCTGCTCTAGGAAAACTTAGAACGTTGTCTGTATGCTCAAGGTCCAACGACGATAGCGACTACTGCAAGAGTCTTGAATCAACGTCAGCGAGCCATCGATAGTAGTTCCGTCGAAGCGCTGTCGAAGTCGGCAGCGTGATGCGTCTAACGTGTTGTCAGTTTCAAGGCGGAAGGTCCAATCTTCGAGCCAGACTTTAGAGACAAATAAATTCAGTGAGTTCTCTCTGTCATTGCGCGTGATAGTCTGAATGTCGATGTCGTAATTGCCGCCCAAAATAGAGTGACTGTAATTAACGCCATAACTCAAGCCGAGAGGGGTGATGTCGTGCCGAAAATTTATACCCACGAAGCCGCGACCACCGATGCGCTGTTCTGTTAGAAGGAAGGGATCTAGGATCTCTGAGTCGAAGAGACCAACAGTCACGCCTAATATTGCATCGGGTAAATTGAGACGGTTCAGGCGAATGCTAGCTCGATTAAACATGCTCCACCGCTTGGCTGGCGCGACATTACCCGTTGCCGAAAGGGGCTGGGCAGGGTCGATCGTGGCATTGATTCTTCCTATATAGTTGTCGATGTCCGTATGGGCGATACTGCTGGATAGCACGCCGCCATCGTTAGGTAGTCTGTACTCTAACTCGGCCTCATAACTCCAGCTTGTTTGCGGTTCTAGTTCGGGATTACCAGCGAGGGCGTTGAGATCTCGATCATCTTCGTTGGTTGTGGCGGCGAAGCTAAAAAAGCTCAGCTGTGAAACGTCTCTCTTTATCGTGGCGCGAAAGCGGAAGTTGTCGGTAATGTTGAAGCGATAATCGAGAGAGGGTCGCCAGAACTGAAAGTCTCGGCTTTTTCTTACTGCGCCGGTTTGCGATATTTCCGATGTCTCATACACGATACTACTTTCGAGAGAGCTGCGATCACTTAGCGTCCAGTTATGAAACGCAAAGCCCTCGTAGCGAATCTCCTGAACATTCGTGCCCGGATTGGAGATCGACGACAAGGGAGAGAGGCCGCCGACACTTTCTGAGGGTGCCTCGGTACCGAAGCTGCTGCCAATTAGTAGGCTGGAGTCGAGCTGTGTGTCGGCTCGCTCAAAACCTACGCGCAAGGATTGCCCCTCGTTCAAGGAAAAGTTGTAGTTGCTCTGAACAATAAATTCACTGATTTCGCGCCTAGAATCGATAAATAGATTTTTACTCAAACCTATATCTACCGGATCTGCTTCGAAACGCTCTCGTACGGAATTGCGAATCTCATTGTTCGCTACAAACAATACGGCGAGACGTGATCCATTGTCGAAATTGAATTCATAGTCACCCCCGACTTCCCAATTACTCTCTTCGTTTTCAACCTGCTCTTTCTGAATACTGTTGATCACGCCGGCATCGGTGAAGTCTACGAAGTCGCGGCGGACAGGCCGAGGATGGTCTCCTTCGCTAACCAAGGCATTTAGCTGCGCACGATGAGGGCCAAGGCTGTAACTCAGGTTGGTAGAGAAACTTTGTTCGTCCTGCTCGCGTATAGTCGTTTCGAATAGGGTGCCTAGTAGCTCACCGTTGGGTCCTAGCCGGACCTCTCGGTTGTCGCGGTTCTCGTAGCGAGGCCGCGATTTTAGATTCACTAAGGCTTGAAAATTTCCTATCTGCTGAGACCAAGCAACGGAACCACCGGTCTCGAATTTGTCGTCGTGATTGAGTCGGCTAATTAACTCTACCGTCGTGCTAGATCTTGATTCCACTGCGACCAAGATGACATTTATTACTTCACTGGCACCACGCACGTTCAAGGCGCCGGTAGTGTCCCGAATGATCTCTATGCGTTCGACTTCCTCAGCAGTGATGCGTTCGAGCTGGTCTGATGCAGAGTTGTCTTTGCCTGCTATACGTTGCCCGTTGATCAGCAGGTTTCCGCCGGTACCAAGGCCACGATTGCCTCCGCCTCTACCGCCGCCTCTTAATGAGACGCCGGGGATGCGGTCCAACATGTCTTTGGCAGTAACTGGGCTGTATTGTGCAAAGAATTCAGCACCATATACCACCGTTGAATTCGTGTTCTCATCCGCATTTTCTGAGAGTTCAACTACAGCGCCCGCAGTCTGTTGCGGGGTAGGAGCGCTCTCCTGAGCGAGGCCGTTCTGTGTGGCGACTAATAGGATGGAAAAACTGAGGTGTGACAGATGCTTCATAGTTCTCATTGTGGTTAGTGCCCAGTTGAAAAATCTGACCCTTTCAAAGATCGTTCTATAAGGTGGGATCAAGCCACGAGATGTAGTGATTCGAAGCCAGAATTGGCTATTGCATGTAATAAGACACAGGTTATGCGCTCTTAAGATACGTCGATGTACGTTCTTTAGTTCAATTTTTACACTAATCGCCAAAATGATGGCTTCGATTCCTAAACTTAGGGATAGCGCTGGAAGAACGTCCAGATGAGTTCACTAGCAGAGATGTCCTGAGTGACGTGACTTCCCGGTCGCGAAATTGGTCCGCCAGGCCATGTGTGGCCGCCCCCTTCAATGAGATACCATTCGGTGGCGGCGGTGCAGCCTGACCACGTGTAGTGCAGGACCTCAGTACTAACCCTGCTTTGAGTAGGTTCAGAAGCACAGCCATTGTGACGTGCCCAGCGCGTCATGATCTCCTGCATAGGCGGATCGAACCACGGAGTGCCTGATCCTTCGATGGGTACGATCCTATCCGCATCACCCTGGAATGAGAGCATAGGACGAGGGCCAGCATCGGCACATTCCTCCGTGTAGTAATAGCGATAGGTCACCGGGGCGAAGGCGGCGAAGGGCGTGTCAGCCAGACAGGCTAGTGCCGAGCTTATATCACCACCAGCGGACATGCCTGTGGCGTAAAATTGCTGCGTACAGAATTCGTCTTGCAGCGATGCGACTAACTCCAGAATGAAATTCACATCATAGTCGCGCTCGCGTTTTACAGCCTCCCATGCGCTGTTCCAATAGGTGGCCAATGGATGATCCTGATCCACATAATGTTTGTTAGCATCCGGATGTACGAGAACAAACCCTTCGCGGTCGGCAATAGGGGGAAAGTTGCTGTAGCGAAACTCTCCTTCTGCTGTGCCAGTCGCTCCATGGAAATCGAAAACCACATGTGCACAGTCTCCCGCTAGGAATCCCATTGGCAGTCGTAGTAGGTATTTGCGTTCTATGCCGGCACTGCCAACAAAAGCGCGGGTTTCATAATCGGTCGAGTCAGAGGTTTGGCTAGATGCAAGCTGCCCCATAAATAATACCGATACAATAACAACTACGCGTAACATAATTAAAAGTCTTAGCTCAAAAATTTCTCTACTCCCTATCTGTGAACTACTTAGAGACGCGGCAGGCCTGTAGAGTTTTACTAGACTGAGTCTAGGTGACTGCTTTCGATTCAGTCTTCTCGCTATTTAGGTCGGCGATCCAGGTGATACATAAGTGTCGCTGCTATTTCTGTGCTCGTTGAGCTAAACGTTCATGAATGGCTTCGATAAACTCTGCGGTGGTGCCGCAGCAGCCTCCTACGAGATTGGCGCCTAGGTCCAGCCATTTTTCGACGAAATCGGCATAGCTGCTCGGCGTGATATCTTCTCGAATCATAAGTGAGCCATCTTTCTCTTTGTCCCCGGCTAACAGCCAGTCTCTGGGAATTTCGGTAAAGGCATTGGCATAGCCCCCAGTAATTTTTACACCTGATTCTACTAATATAGGAATAGCCTCGCTGATACGCTCGGGCAAACAACAATTCGCGAGTATGCCGTCGGGTTTAAAAGGCTGTAACATCTCACAGACGGCAGCTAGAGACTCACCACTTTTTAAGCAGGCAGTGCGCTTATCGTCTAGAGTAAAGGCAACGAAGAAAGGTTTACCGCTTTCGCTTGCCGCTCTAGCGGCAGCCAATGCCTCAGTTGAATGAGACATGGTTTCGCAAAGGAATAGATCAACTGATGGTGCCAGTGCTGCAACCTGCTCTGTGTATAACGGGAGAAGGGCTTCAAGATCAAGAACGCAATCGGGTCGATAGCTGCCGTTAAGTGGAGGAAGGGAGCCGGCGATGCGTACTCCCTCTATACCCGATTCCTCGCGTGCTCTTTGCGCCAAGTTGGCAGCCAGTTCATTGAGCTCGACGGTGCGCTGGGCCAATCCAATCTTCGCTAGGTCGTTACGTATTACTCCATAACTGTTAGTCGTGATTATTCTCGCACCAGCTGCTATGTTTTCTCTGTGGATATCTACGACAACGTCAGGGGCTACCAACAATGCGTTAGCAGACCAGATCGTGCCAGGGATTTCGACGCCTCTCATCGAAAGGGATTTTCCCATTCCAGCATCTAGAAGCGTGACCGAATTTTCTAACAAGAGTGATATTTCATATTAGGTGGTTCGAGTGCGGCGCAGCATCCGCCAGATTGAAACACCAAGTATGCCGTAAACAAATAGCAGGGGCAACGAGGCCAGCAATGATGTGGTTTGTAGCTCTCTCAGCCCGCCTACGAAGAGGAGGCTGAGGGGCAGTGTGCCCAGGGCAAAAGCCCAAAATACTCGGTGCCAACGAGCCGGGTGTTCACCCTCGCCCAGACTTCGGGTTGCCCCGGCTGCCAAGGTGTAGGCTGCCGAGTCATAGGTAGTGGCGACGAAAATTAGGCCGATCACGGCTACTAATAAGACTAGCACTGAACCTAGGGGCAGCAAGGATACAATGCTAGCAATCGCACTCGATGGGCTTACTTCAGTTGCCTCAGCTACTACGGGATAGATGTTCTGCACCTCTAGATATTGTGCATAACCACCTAATACCATGAAGAACAAAGCACAACCTAGACTGCCCCAACCCAGCACCCCGACAATGAGTTCTCGCAGGGTTCGCCCGCGAGAAATTTTGCAGATGAACATACCAACGAACGGTCCCATCGCTAGCCACCAGGCCCAATAGAACACGGTCCAGGACTCTACGAAGTCTGCACGTTGCAGTGGGTCGGTCCAGGTGAGCATGCGCACAAAATTACCAGCTACTGTGCCCAACGAAGTAACCCCCGCTTCTAGTATGAACAGAGTAGGACCGAATACAAAAATGTAGACGATGAGTATCAGCGCCAGAAATGCATTAATAGTACTGAGCCGCCTAATACCTTCGTTTAATCCCCTGAATACACTAAAAGCGATCAAACCTGTCGCCGCAAGCACAACGCCGATCTGTAAGACTATGCCATCTTCAATGCCTGTTAGTTTGTTGATTGCGGACGAAACCACCGAAGTACCAAAGCCGAGACCTGTAGCACAGGTGCCGATGGTGCCTACGATGAATAACAAGTCTATGAGCCGGCCTGGCCACAACTCTTGTTGCCTGCCCAAAACCTCCGCACAGGCCGAGCTAAGTCTTAGCGCAGGAATTTGGAATACATGATAAGACAGGCACAGGCCCACTGCGGGGAGGCAATAGAATGCCCAGCCAATGGGTCCCCAGTGGAATATTCCATAACTGTTCGCTATTAATAGAGCCGCGTCTGATTCGGGCTCGATGCCGAAGGGAGGAGCAATATAGTAGAAGGTCCATTCAGTCGCGCCCCAGTAGATCAGTGAGGCTGCAATTCCTGCGCAGAACAGCATGGATATCCAACTATACTGACTGTATTCCGGTTTTGCTTCTGAGCCCAATACCAATTCGCCATACGGACTAATCGCGATACACAAGAGGAAACCGAGTGTAAGTATAGCGGCAATCACATACAGAACGCCGAGGCGGGTTGAGATGAAGACATAGGATGTATCGATCGCAGTCGCGCTCCACTGCGGAGCAATCAGTATCGTCCCAACAATGACTATGAGTAATACGAGTCCACCTGAGAAGATAAATCTATCTATAGACTGAACGTTCTGTTCGCTATTTGGTGGGAATTGCATGACTGATACCTATTATTATTGCCTAATTTCTATTTCTGAAGTGTATTGATGTAACTCACTACGTTAATGACTGCCTGATCGTCTCTCAAGGTTTTTGACATGGTTACCATTTGGCTACCGTAAGTGTCTTCTCGATGCGATCCTCGAAAACCTGCGCGAAAATTTCTTAGCTGAGTAATCAGGTACCAATCATTTTGCCCGGCTAGAGCTGGCACTCCCAGCGCTTCATTGCCTTGCGCATTAACTCCGTGACAAGCGGCGCAGGTTTGGAAAGCGGTGCGTCCCTGATTTACATTGCCTTCGACGGTAACTTCTGCAGGCACATATTCCCAGTTGCCTGCCCAGGCGACGATATCGGTAATACTTTCATCACTGAGTTTTGCCGCCATAGATCGCATGGCGATGCCCTGTGTATCTTCCCCATGTGTGCCACGAATACCTGCGCGGAAATTTTCCAGCTGGCGTTTTAGGTACCAAGCTTCCATGCCCGCTAGTCGAGGAGCTTCGACGGCGATGTTGCCTATGCCTTCGACGCCGTGACAGGTGTTGCAATAGCGGTCGTCCATTGCGGCCGCAACTCCCACGTCGCCCTCAGCTGCCAGCGAAGCTATATTACAAAGAGAGGATAAAGTTAGTGCTGTTGCTGCTATGATTTTTTTCATGCTGCTTCTGATCTCACTCGTTGATCTAAATCTGCCAATGCATAATGCGCAGATTGAATAGCACTTTCCATCCAAGCAGAGTGCTGTGTGCTCTGGTCACCAATTAAATAATGACGACCATTAACGGGTTGTCTCAGAGTTTCATACATTTGCTCTTCTTTTTCGGACCAACCACCCCTATTCCTAGCCCACCTGGGTGCACAGCCGAGCATATTATTCATTCGATGCCATGCAATGGTAATGGGTTTTTCAGCCATTTGACGATAGTTAGCATGAACTTTCTCACCATGTTTAAGCAAGTCTTCGATCCGATCTTCTTGAGACATTTCAGTATAATTGGCGCCACCAAAATTGTAGGCAGCGAGCACTACACCTTTCTTTCCATGAATATTATGCGGTGGATACCAAATTTGCTGGGTAGGAGCATTAACCCAAGTAATGCCACCGTAAATATTCTCTTTTTCCCAGAAACGTTCCTTGGCCTGAAAAGCGGCTTTGTAAGCTTTGCCGCGACGTATATAATTTAAAGCCTCAGAGTACTCATCAGGAAAGTTGTTAGGTATGCCGCTCATCAGATGGCTTGGGATACAGTTGAAACAATAATCAGCCTTTAGTACTTCAGTAACGCCGTTGTGCTCATAGGCAACTTCAACGCCATCCTCTCTTATCATGACTTCTGTAACCGGGCAGCGAAATTTAATTCGATCTCCAAGTCGATTAGCAAATGCATAAACAATGCGATCCATTCCGCCAACTGGCTGCATCAGTAATGGGCCACTGCCTGCTCCTTCATTAGTAGTGACCATCACGTTGCGCGCTAATTGTGTCTTTAATAGGTCGCGTAATGCTATTACATCTTTTTTAGTGCCATGATCAAGAAATCCGCCTGAACCATAACCAGCCCTAATCGAGCCTTTGTATAACATGTCCTCATTGAGGTCGCCAAAACTACGCAGCATCCCTAGCAATGTCTCTGATTCTGATTTAGTAAGAGAGGAATCTAGCTGTGAATCTCCAAAGGATTTAGTGAGCATTTCTGAAATGAATCCCTGCATACTTGATGAATAGTCAGTATTACGAACTGGCTTGCCACCATTTAGCGCATCATCTTGGATCCAGGCTGTCTTGCTTTCGTTTACAAATACTTGCAGTTCAACTTCCAGCTCTTTGCAGTATTTCAGCACACTACTGTGAATGCTTGGGATGCGCGCAGCACCGGCATTAAAGTACAAGTGAGGATCGTTATCCCACTCACAGCGCTGATAATTTCCGATTTCGTCGATGACTGTGCCAGAGCGCACCGTGAACATTCGTCCACCTGGGCGGTGAGAGGCTTCAAGTAGGGTGCAGTCGTATCCGGCTTTAGTTAGTTCCCACGCGGTTGTCAGTGCAGATATACCGGTGCCAAGTATGGCTACTTTTTTGCCAGCACTGGGCTGCAGCGATATCTCTGCAGCTCTGCTACTGCTGGGCATAAATCCGAGCGCTGTTCCGGCCTGGATTACAGCAGATGTGCCTCCATAGGCGCCCAGTAAGTTAAGGAATTCTCGCCTGGATACTGCGTTAGTCATTGCACTGCACCTAATTTTTGAGTGAGGCCCTAATTCTACAGCTAGGAGGGTTATAGATAAAACTGAAAATATTTAAACTTTTATCAATGAATATTGCTGGATTAAAGTGACGGGTAGTTTTGTTAGAGGGTATTTTGTCTAAGAGTATCTTAATAGGAACCATTTCTTTTTACATCGCGTGAAAACTAGTGCGGCTGAAGATGTTAGTAATCTAATAAGCTAAGATAATGTTTGCTTATACCTCCAGGATGATCAAATTTTCTAAGCTGTCATTAATCATATATCCGTCAGGCTATTCATAGAAGGGAATAAAGAGATAAGAGCACTCCAAGTAAATTTGCATATCTTATAACTATGAATAATATTCAATCTCTGTTTATAAATCAAATATTAACTTTTGCTACCTATTTTGGAAAACGTTAGAGCCATAATATCTGACAAAGAAAGCATAGGCCCTAAACCGAGTGGTTTTCCTCCTTTCTATACTCTTGTCTATTGAAATTCATAGATAGCGCCTAGGCAGAGTAGTTGGCTGAGTTCATCTAAAGCAGTTCGGGACTCTAGTAGCAAGTTAGGGTCAAGAAGATCTTTTATATGTAATGATTCTCTATAGTGCCTTTCTATCCAATGTTTCAAATCTTTATATAAGGCCTCATCTAAGAACACTTGCGCCTTGGTTTCTTCTATTTGTTTTTGAGTCATCACAACCCGAAAGCGTAAACACGCGGGACCGCCACCATTATTCATGCTTTCTCGAAGATCCAAATACTGCACAGCATTAATAGGAGAGTGATCACTTTCCAATTCATCGAGATAGCATTTGACCGCGCGGTTTTCTGCACACTCTATTGGCACAATCAGATTGTAATTGGCCTGATCAGGCAATAATAATAGCTGTGAATTAAATAAATAAGACGCTACCGCATCTTTTAAGGAAACTTTGTCAACTGACACTTCGATATAGATGATTTTATCGTCACCAAAGGAGGAGTCTAATTCTCTGCGTAGTAGAAGAGGGTCAGCGAAGGCAAGCTGATGGCAGAACAACAGATTTTTATTTGCGACTGCAATGACGTCATTGTGAAAAACTCCAGCATCGATAGCCCTAGGATGTTGTTGAGCGAATACAGTTTTCCCGGCGCGTAAACCGTGACTGCGAGCTATGGCCTCTGAAGCTTGCCGTGTTTGTCTTGCTGGAAATATTTTAGGTCCAGACGCGATGTCAGTTTGACAAACTCCGTAAACGAATAATTCTACACCCTGATCGCCATAAGAGCTGCACAGGCGGCTGTGGTTGGCGGCGCCTTCATCAGAATAAGTTTGTCCAGAAGGCAACGCTGGATGGTGATGGTATTCATCGCCGCGAAAAATGGATTTCAATATTGTTGATGTGGTGTCGGTTTCGATTGAGCGGTGAAACATGGAATTCAAATTTGCTGGAGTAAAGTGTGTTCTACCATCCTCTGTGTCGGCAAACGGTGAGACTGTCGCTGAATTAGCTGCCCACATCGAAGAAGAAGAACAGACAGACGCTAGGATTTTTGGGGCTTTTTTTGCTGCATGTGCGATTATATCAATGTCAGTTTTGCCAGTAAATCCAAGCTTGCGCAGGCTTGGTACATGAGGCCTGTCATGGGGCGGCAGCACTGCCTGCTTCATACCTTGTCGGGACAAGCTGATCATCTTTTCTAAGCCTTGAAGAGCGGCTTGTTTAGGCGATGATGTCTGGCCACCATGACTCGACGAGGCACGGTTACCAAAAGATAGGCCAGCATGGTTATGGCTAGGGCCAACTAGGCCATCAAAATTCACTTCAAATGTTTTCATTTTGGGAATCCAGTTAGGGGGTCGGCCTAAACATTAAGCCAATACTAGATATTAAGACCCGGTGACTGTTGTGCAGGAAGCTCAACTTCGCTGCTGGCCATACTAGCGATAGGATAGGCACTGTAGTCGGCGGCGTAAAATGCTCCTGGTCGAAAATTACCGCTGGCCCCCACACCACCAAATGGAGCGGCACCACTCGCGCCAGTGATAGGCCTATTCCAATTCACGATACCGGCCCGAATTCTCTTATAAAAGTTATCCCAATCGTTCTTATCATCACTTAGCAAACCTGCGGAGAGGCCGTAACGGGTATTGTTGGCAACCTCGATTGCTTCATCTAGGTTGTTGACCCAAATCACTTGTAGCAGCGGCCCAAAACATTCTTCGTCGTCAATTTTATCAACATCAGTTACATCGATAATGCCTGGCTGAATAAATGGTTTGGTTGGGTCCAGTCGCTGCGGAGCCAAGACCTCACTCCCGCCTAGGCTCATCGCTCTTGCGGCCACTTGCATGACATTTTCTGCTGCTGCATTGCTGACTACTGGCCCAATAAAGCAATCGTCGGAAACTCCTACCTTGATATTTTTAGTGGCGTCTTTTAACAAGGTCAATATTTCCTCATTTTGGACACTTCTGAGGAGAATCAACCGGCGCGCACAAGTGCAGCGTTGGCCAGCAGAGATAAAGGCCGATTGGATAATATTATAGACGGCTGCTTTAGTATTTTTAACTTTCGTAACAACTAAAGGGTTGTTACCACCCATTTCCAAGGCAATCATTTTCTCAGTTTTTCCACCAAACTGCTTGTGAATCGCGGTTCCTGTTTTCGAGCTGCCAGTAAACAATACGCCATCGATACCCTCATTAGCGGTGAGTAATTTGCCAGTATTGCGCCCCCCTTGAAGCAAATTTAACACGCCAGCAGGAAGGCCAGCTTCGACCCAACACTTAATCATCAGCTCACCTACAAGTGGCGTTAGTTCAGAAGGTTTGAAAACAAGGGTGTTCCCAGCCAGTAACGCCGGAATAATATGACCGTTGGGTAGGTGTGCCGGGAAATTGTAAGGACCGAGTACTGCGAATACGCCAATCGCCCGATGGTTTAGAGAAATGCGTGTACCTGCATTGTCAGATAATTCACTGCCAGTGCGTTGCTGATAGGCTTTTTCTGAAATAGCAGCCTTACCAATCATAGCAGTTACCTCAGTTTTACTTTCCCAGTGGGGCTTACCTGTTTCTAGATGAATAGCTTCCCCTAGCTTTTCTTGCTGTTCTTTTACAGTTTTTATAAAGGTAGCTATGTATTCGCTGCGTTGTTGATAGCCTAGAGAGCTCCAACTTGGAAATGCAGCCGCGGCTGCAGTTACCGCTTGATCGACCTCTATTTGCTCTGCGCTATTGCCCCGCCACAACGGTACACCGGTCGCTGGATTTTCAGAAAAAAAATAGTCGCCCTTCGAAGTTAGCCATTGGCCGTCAATATAGTGTCCTTGCTCTAGCTTTGGTGCGATATTGTTCATTTATCTACTCAATTGGTCTCAGGCTGTTACTTGGAATTGTTTAGTGCGTGCAGATCTAGCGTTTGACAGGGCCGGGTACTTAATGGCTTTTTAGTGGCGCATCTGTAGCATTTGTACTTCTGAACCTATATCTACATTTAGCATTTTCGCGTCATGAGCAGTAATAGTTATTTCTTCTGCTATAGAATTTTTAATGCATGATGTGATAAGCCGGTACTCCGAAAGATTGCGGTTGCTAACTATGCATAAGGGTGATTCATTACTGTCGCTGACGGAGCTTTTGATCGATTTAATACGAGCTGTGGTCATGTTCTGTATAGAGTGAATTTTACTGCGATCACATTCAATAATTGGGCCAGCATCGAATATGTCAACGGCACCCTTATAGTTAAAGCCTTCTTTTTCTAACAAGCGTTGCGCAGGAGCCGCATCTCGATGTGCGCGCCCGATAACTTCGATTGCCTCTTGGGGAAGAAGCTCTAAATACACAGGAAAACGAGGCATTAAATCTGATATAAATTGTGAGCCATTTACAGAGCTAATAAAATCAGCTTTGTGAAATGGTAATTTGAAAAATTTTTGTCCTAGATGATCCCAGAAAGGTGAGTCTTCGTTCTCGTCCAGCCAGCCCCTAATTTCTGCGAAAACGACATCATCGAAGCGTTCTGGGAAATCATTCATAAATGCAAAGCGGCAACGAGACAGGAATTGTCCTGCTCCATTACGGCGATATTTGGGCATCAAGAAGAGGGAGTTTAATTCTGTAGCCCCAGTATAATCATTAACAAGGTTTAACAAATTACTGCTGCGCTTAATGTTTATATCAGGAGATGTTTTGACTTCTTTCGATATTTTATAGTTATAGAATGGTCGTGTATTGCCCACTCCCGAAATCATTCCTGCTGTACCAACTATTGTATTATTGGAGGGGTCCTCTAGGACTAGCAAGTAGACGGATTCTTGCTCTTCTTGAGGTTGCCTCGCGATGCTATCGCTAACCAGTTGTAATTTTTTTTCCCAAGTCTCCGTATCGCAAGGCATTGATGTCATGCCAGGTGGGGCAATTGCAGATAGCTTTAACAGGGCTTCCAGATCATCAGGCTTTGCAGTTCGGATAATCATGAGGCTTTTCGCAGGCTACGCAGTCCGATTATCTGATCACCATGGCTGGCTATTTTACTGAGTAGCTTGTAGCTCAGCTTGGATCGCTCCGTGAGACTGTTGATTAACATGTATTCTTGATCAGTGTGAATATTAGCCCCACAAACTCCTAAGGTGTCTACGTTGGGCAGTCCAGCAGCTGCTAGGTTGTTGCCATCGCAGCAGCCACCAGTGTCACGAAAACGTATTTCAGTATTCAATGAGCCGCCACACTCTCGAGTCCAGTCCATTAGTAACTGTGTGCCTGGGGAAATAGTTTTTGGCGGGCGTGTAAAACCACCGCTTAAGCAAAATC
The DNA here is from genome assembly GCA_028825335.1 of Gammaproteobacteria bacterium. Classification (GTDB taxonomy): domain Bacteria; phylum Pseudomonadota; class Gammaproteobacteria; order Pseudomonadales; family Pseudohongiellaceae; genus UBA9145. The sequence goes on from JAPKAI010000001.1 coordinate 42,170, forward strand.
GAAAGTCATCTCTGGTATTCAGGACTTCAACAATAACGCCGAGCTTATGTCCTATGCCCAGTAACTGTTCAGGTCGTGGACATCGGACATTAAATTGACAGACCGCCAGATCAGGCACTACGTTTAACGCGGTTCCACCGGTAATGCGAGCAACATTAATGGTGATATCTTGCTCTAGATTACTTAATGCGGATACTTGGTTGATAAACTCACTTAGCGCGACAATTGCATTTCGGCCCTTGCTGAATTCTCTTCCAGCATGGGCCGATTTTCCATGAGCTACTAAGGTGAAGTTGCCCGAGCCTTTGCGCGCTCCAGCTAACGTGCCATCCGCCAGGGCGGGTTCGTAGATCATGCCAACATGGGCCTGCTTTGCTGCGGTTTCAAGCACACCTGAGGATCCTAGGGAGCCCGTTTCTTCATCAGAACTCAGTATAACCTTCCAGCCAATGGCATCACAGCCAGGGCTGGATTCGAAAGCTTCTAGTGCCGTTAACATGACTAAAATTCCGCCCTTCATATCTGCCACTCCAGGGCCTTTCAATATGCGGTCGTCAATTTTCTCAGGGCTTTGAAAACTGTGTTTCTCAGGGAAAACAGTGTCCATATGCCCGCATAGTAAAACTTGTAATGGTGCTGTTCTGCGTTTGCTAAAACTAATAATCTTGCCATAGTGTTGTTCGGCGGTGATACCCAGGTGGTCGGTTCGTTCAACGCTTACGGAATCATCAATTTTAATTTCATCTGCTAGAGGAGAAAATAATGAATGCAACGCATTCTGGGTATCATGCAATCCAGATAAATTTCCCGTCCCAGAATTTATGGCAGACAATTGCATCAATGTGTCGAGTAAGAATTCGCTACGAGAATCAATCCATTTTAGGCGGTCAGCACTCATATTTTAATTGGCCTCACTATTTTTTAGAACAGTTCTAATAATATCCAAAGCTCGTTCCAGTTCTATCTGACTAACATTCAAAGGAGGTAATAGGCGAATCATATTGTCACCAGATTTACCAACTAGTAGGCCATGCTCTCTTAACTTCAGCAACAATTTTGTATTCTCTCCGACGCACTTCAGCCCCAGCATAAGGCCAAGCCCATGAACGGAGGAAATAGATTGAGGATATTTTTTGGTGAGTGCTTCTAATTCAGTGACGAGAAATTTAGCCTTATTATTAACGTCTTTGAGTAAGCTTGGCTCCAGAACAAGATCAAGCACAGCATCAGCTACAGCCATAGCTAGCTGATTGCCTCCAAAGGTGCTCCCATGACTACCTAATTGCATAGTGGAAGAAACCGCTTCGCTTGCGAGGCAAGCGCCAACAGGAAATCCACCACCAAGACCTTTAGCTATAGCCATAACATCGGGTTCTAACGAATAATTCTCGTGGGCAAATAACTTGCCACTTCGGCCTATTCCACATTGCACTTCGTCAAACATTAGCAGTAAACCGTGATCGTCACACAGCTCTCGCAATGCTTTCAAGAATTCTTTGGAGGCAGGCCGTATACCACCCTCACCTTGCACTGGCTCAATAATGATTCCAGCAGTATTTTCGTCGATGCAGCTTTTAACCGACTCAATGTCGTCCCATTGGGCTTGATCGAAACCATAATCGCCGTGCACAAAATTTTTCATATGTGCTGGATTTCCGGCAGCGGCTAATGATGCCATGGTGCGGCCATGGAAGCTGGCTTCAAAACCGATTATGCGATACCGCTCCGGATGTTTATTGACAGCCTGGTAAGCCCGTATAGATTTTAATCCTGCCTCTACCGCTTCGGTGCCGGAATTGGCAAAATAGACTCCGTCTGCGAAACTCGACTCGACAAGTCGCTGAGCCAATCGTTCTGCGGCAGGAATTCTGAAGACATTAGATGTGTGCCAAAGTTTTGTAGCTTGTTCAGTTAGAGCATTTACCAGGTGGGGATGAGCATGACCAAAGCTCGTAACTGCAATGCCGGATAGAAAATCTAAATAAGACGTGCCGTCTTCGCTGAATAATTCACTCCCAATGCCGTGTGTGAAAACAAGCTCTGCGGGTGGTTTATAGTTGGGCCATAGAGCCGCTCTGGGATTGCTCCCTGCTTCTGTGCCTGGGGCTGTGTTTTTGGCCTGAGGGGTCATAGCTATCTCCGACGAATAATATTTAACCTTATGCTACCCTTTGTTCTTCCGAATGAGGCTTCTATCTTTTTAACTCTGATAAATATGATATTTTTAAAAGATGGTTTTCCGCAGATAATTCGGTATAGAATCGAGAGTCAGACGCATTAGAACGAAATTCATGCTCAATAGTACTGAAAAAATGAAGAAATAATTGCTTATGGTCGAATCTCAGCTCGATAAGACAGACCTGAAAATCCTTCAAAATTTGCAGGATCAAGGTCGCATAACAAATCAGGATTTGGCGAATTTGATCCATCTGTCCCCCAGCTCCTGCCTGCAAAGGGTTCGGCGCCTGGAGAAAGTAGGTGTGATTACATCCTACTCAGCCAATCTGGAATTAGGCTCAATAGCCAGGCAAATTATGTGTATTGCTACGGTGTCCTTGAGAAACCACACCCAAAAAGAATTTGAACAATACGAAGAATTGATCGCGACAATTCCGGAAGTGGTGGAATGTTTTACTGTGAGTGGCGAGTCGGATTTTTTCGTACGTGTGATTTGCCCTGACATGAAACGTTATCTGGAAATTAACGGCGAGCTGTTAAGCGCTAACTCCTCCCGGGTCAATATTAATACCTTTGTGGTAATGAAAGAAAACAAGCGTTTTCATGGCGTGAATCTTAAGACCTTAGTCGAAGGCTAAGCAACCCTTCCACACCCCTGTTGCTGTATCGAAGAGGGAATGAAGTGAGTTTTCCTACTTTATCTCCAGAGTTAAGTGCTAGAACCATCCTTGAGCTGTTAGCTCGTTGAGCAACAATATAGAGTATCGTTACTCCAGAGCGCACCACAAACCTATTGTATTTTTACTCGGACCTCATCTAAAGGTTCTGTCCACCAACCTGTTTCAAAGTCATTGCTCTGTGGCCAAATCTCGTCAAGAGTATCTGCGCTGAAAACCTTGCCATTCTGAACTACTTTATCAATGGATTCCGTTCGCCGAATATCTTCAAGAGGGTTCTCATTGAGTATAATCAGGTCAGCCAACTTACCCACTTCAAGTGAGCCCAAATCATCTGGAGCTCCTAGTATATGAGCTCCATCAATAGTTGCCGCCCTCAGAATTTCAATTGGACTCATTCCACCCATAGCATAAGCCCACATTTCCCAATGGTAGCCGAGTCCTTGCAGTTCGCCATGACCCCCTACACCAAGCAAGCCGCCAGCACGTTGAATTTGCGCAGCTGCTTCTGCGCCTTGATCAATTGTAAACTCATTATCTCTGATCCAGCCAGGACGTCTTTGAGTTAGTTCATCTAGTCTGTTGCTGGGATAAAAACGACGAAGCTTGGCATTGTCATGAATTTCCTCTCGAGTAAAAAAATATTCCGTCATAGATGTCGTATTGTATTGGACGATTAAGGTAGGGGTGTATGCAGTTTTAGTTTGCGCAAACAGTTGGACTACATCCTCAAATATCGGCACATCGGGAAGGCTGTGCTCGTTTCCATGCATGCCATCGATGGCATGTGTTAAGTCAAGTTTTTGATCGCCTCCACCTTCGGTGGTTGGTAGTAAGCCTAAATCTTGAGAAGCCTTTATCACCCATTGACGCTGTTCGCGATTGCCTACCATGTAGGACTTAATATTATTGGTGTTGTAGTGGTCTCGGTAGCGGCGCAGATAGCTATGCACGGCATCGTAGCTCTGAAAATCATTTCGGCCAAAGATGCCAGGGCCTGTCATGAAGGGTCGCTGACCAATAGCTGCGCCAGTTTCCTGCAAATCTCTATAGGCAAAATAGTCATGGTAAGTGGTTTGCACGTCCAGTCCGCTGGTAACTCCATAGGCCAGGTTTATTGCTACAGTCCAGTTGCTAGGCTCTAACACATCACTTGTTCTAAATTCCCAGTGCGCGTGGGTGTCAATAAAGCCAGGAATAATCCATTTGCCTGTCACATCAATTACATAAACGTCTTCAGGCAATGTGAGTGAGCCTCGAGGACCGATCGCATTGATTCGATTATTTTCAATGAGGATGTCAGCATTTTCTAAAACTTGTCCCATTTCTTCTGTGGAGGTTCCTGCCATAGTTATAACGTTACCTCCGCTCAGTAATAAGTTTCCTTCAGCGGAATCTCTATCAACGGTGACTTCGAAGGGAGTTAGAACCACAGCTTCATGCTCATCAAGCGGGACAAAGGGTTCTTTAGAATCCTCATCCGTGGCAGCATCTTCTGCAGAATCGGAATCATCACTTGCTTCTCTGAATACAATGCTTGCCAATGGCCGCTCGTAAAATGAAGAGCCTATCGCCCAGTTGACGCTGCTACTGTCATCAGACCAGCCTATAAAATCGGCGCCGATATCAGTTAATCGTTTTGCAGGAAGGCTAGGCTTTCTCACATCCACTTTTGGAACCGTCGCACCAATCTTAGGAAGGCTGACAATCCACACTTGTTTGATTACATGGGCCAACACATATTTCCCATCGGGCGAAATTCTTACATCTTCGGCACCGGGAGCTTCACCAGCAAAGCTGGTCCCGAGCGGAGCTGTGAGTTGAATATGGTCTCTTCGGTCACCACCATTCAAATTGATCGAAAAGAGCGTGCCTTCCTCAGCCATATAGAGTTTGTCAGACTCTGGGCCAAAATGAGGCTTTCGCGCATCACCCGCCGGCATGATTACTTTTTCATCGCCACCATCATCATCTAAGGATATAAGCTCCAGCGGAACTCCGATGCCAGTGAATTCGCTGTAATCCTGATGACGCATCCATTCATTGCCTTTTAAGGCCCACAGACGTTCGCCATCGGGTTGCCATACGATGTCTGTATAGAACGCGGCATTTTCTGTTAGCTGTTGGGCTTGACCTCGGCCATTGGCGCGGATCTTCCAAATATGACCGCCGTCCTTAGCTGTCCAACTTACAAAAGCTATCCACCTGCCATCTGGCGAATAAACAGGTTGAAACGCCCACATGTCCTCGGGGGTAATAGCAATTGGCTGTGGGTCTGATTTTTCTAGGGTGTAGAGTCTGGTAAGCACGCTGGCCACTAGTCTCTCATTGTTTGGAGATAAATCAGGACTTTGCGCTAAGGTTGCCGTTAGAGGTCCGGTTGGAACACGCCAGGTGTTTGTAAGATCAGGACCAATATTCAGAGAAACATCGGCGGCAAATGGAATTTCAGTTCTTTCGCCACTGGCGATATCAATGCGCTGAAACTGGCCGCCCGTGGATAGGATTAACGCGTCACTATCAGCGGTAATGGCATAATCAGGCAGCATGCCCCTGCTCGAAGGTCTAAAATTTTCTTGAGCATCGCGCTGAATAGGGTAGCTTAACCAGCGATCTTCACCGGTTTCTAAGTCTCTGACTCGCAATCCTGTTTGAGTTTGATAGCGAGTGCCATAGATAAGGAGCTTGCCATCAGGACTCACTTTGGGCCTTACTGCCCCCCCTTCGCCGCGGGTAATTTGTAAACGTGAACCGTCATTCAAATTAAGTCTGACTATTTGTGTTACAGGAAAGTCCTCTGTGGGAGCGTCCGGTGACCCCAGTTTTTCGGCAAAGTACACAGAATTTCCATCAGGGGAAAATGCAGCGCCGACACCGGGTGGGTTTGAATTGTCGGCATCTGCTTGAGAAACAGTCGTACCACTGCCGCCGTCCACATGGTATTGCTTTAACTCGATCTCTTTGCCTCGCTCGGTGACCATGACGTAGTTGTTATCAGTCGTCCAGGCTGGACTTAGCATGCGGGTGTAAGTCTCATCACTTAGCTGAATAGGATTGCTGCCGTCGATATCTGCAATCCAGAGATTATTCTTTCCATTGCGGTCGCTGATAAAGGCTATTTTCTCTCCCGATGGTGATATCACAGGCTGACTGTCAAATGCCATTCCAGAAGTAATGCGCTCAGCACGGCCGCCTGAAAGTGGTAACGAGTAAATATCTCCTAGTAAATCGAAAAGGAAATACTCATTTGAAGGATGTAAGGAAACAGAAACCCAAGAACCTTCATCAACGGTAAACTCAAGCAAATTTGTGGTGTCAGCCAATGGCAGATCTTCAGCTACAGTTGAATAAGTAGTTATAGCTAGAGAAAGAGTGATAAAAAGGGAAATTGCTACACGAAAGATTGATGTATTGATCATGGCTCATTAACCGCCTGTCAAAGTTGTAGGGTCAAATTTTCTTGCGGCTTTTGCGTTCACTTTCTAGTTGCCAAGCTGATTCTCTATTTTTTAGAGCAAACACGCCACCGATTTTTAGTGGAATTCCCCCCCACTATCATGAACAACTTCGAGCTATATTCATGAATATCTTGGCTTAGGTAAGAGCATTTCCGATGCAGATGGAACGTCCAATGGATAGTGACTGTGGCGAATTGGTAGTTTAGCCTGTATAAGGTCAGAATAACTTAAACCTACTCCAATTTCCAAGCTAGCCTGATCGAAACTCATGGATACCCAGCAATCCAATAACAAGACAGCTCTGACGCCAACCGCGATTCTCAGGTTTGCTCTCCCTGCAATACTCAGCTTGATTCTGTTTCTCGTCCCTTTTTCCATCGACGGAAACAATACAATACTGGTTGCTGTGCTGGCGCAATTTCTCAATGAGCAACTATCCCCATTTCTTCCTGTGCTGATATTGCTGATTGCTACCAGTTCGGCAACGCTTGCAATTATCTGCACTTTGCGACGCACCGACACAGGCCTTCTAGGCGAGCTATTTGGAGTTAGCTTGCCGTGGTTATGTTTGCGCATTGTTGGAGCGCTAATTGCCATACTGGTATTCTTTGAAGTAGGTCCGGAAGCAGTCTGGGGAGCGAGCACAGGCCAGACGATGGTTGGGCAATTGGTGCCAACTGTGATGACTCTTTTTCTAGCCGTGATTTTCCTTCTGCCTCTTATGACTGAGTACGGCATCATGGAATTTGCAGGCGTACTCTTGTCGCGCTTCTTTCGGTTCCTGTTCCGTCTACCGGGACGGGGTGCCATTGATGCCATGGCTTCATGGCTTGGGGCAGCACCATTGGGTGCGCTGGTCACTACACAGCAGTATGAACGTGGTAACTACAATCAGCGCGAGGCTCTTAGTATCATCTCGTGCTTCTCACTGGCCTCGGTTGCTTTTTGCCTGCTAATCGCCAGCATTCTCGACATAACCCATATCTTCCTACAGTTTTATGGGTCGGTAGTTGTTGTCTCTATTGTTCTCGCTATTATAGTTTGCAGAATTCCACCTCTAAGTAGGATGCCTGCCACCTACAATTGCGATGCGAAAACTAGCGAGCTTGTGCCCGCGGGTCACTCGGTATGGAATTGGGCTTTGCAGCAGGCGGTGCGAAAGGCAATAGAGGCTGATCCCTGGCCAACTCAAATGCGTCGCAGTGGAATAAAGTTGCTAGATCTATGGTTTGGCCTTATTCCAACAGTAATCGCCATTGGCACCGTCTCTCTAATAGTGGCGGAATACACCCCGCTGTTTAACTGGATAGCTTATCCGTTCAGCCTTTATCTTGAACTGCTACGCGTACCGGAAGCCTTCGCTGCCGCTCCGTCTATGGTAGTGGGATTTGCTGACATGATTCTTCCGGCAGTATTAGGCAGCGACATTGATTCTGAATTTACGCGCTTTATTATTGCCGGCATTTCGGTCACGCAGGTCATTTACATGTCGGAAATTGGCACGCTCATTCTGAGATCAAAAATCAACACGACCATCTGGCATCTTGCCGGTATATTTCTGGTGCGCACTGTCATTGCCATTCCCTTGTTTGTCCTGATGGGACACCTTTTACTGGATTGAAGTATGAAGAAGATCAATCTTTCGAACCCTCATATAGAAGCATTAGAACCTTATATGTCGGCACGCCGCATTGGTGGTAAGGGTGAGGTCTGGCTGAATGCAAATGAGCTGCCTTTTCCCCGCCAATCGATGTCATTAGATGTATCCGAATATCATCGCTACCCCGATGAGGGGCCTGATCTGGTGCAGGCAGCTTACGCTGCGTATGCCGGATTGCAGCCCGATCAGGTGCTAGCACTGCGCGGTGCAGACGAGGCCATAGACCTTCTGTTACGCGCCTACTGCGAGTCTGGAACTGACGGTATAATCATCAGCAGCCCCACCTATGGTATGTATCAGGTATCTGCCAATATTCAAAACGCCGATGTGATTGATGTACCGCTAACTAAAGATTATCAACTCGATGTTCCCGCCATCCTTGCGCAGGAGGGTATAAAGTTGGTGTTCATCTGTAACCCTAACAACCCCACGGGAAACAGTTTTAATCGCAAAGACATTCTTACTATTCTGCGATTCTTTGAGGGGCGGGCACTGGTGGTTATCGACGAGGCCTACATCGAATTTTGTCCCGGAGAGAGTCTGGTGCCCGAAATGGTGAATTTCGAGAACCTGGTCGTCGTACGAACAATGTCAAAGGCATTCGGTCTGGCTGGCGTTCATGTCGGTTACTTGTTGGCCAACGAGACAGTTATGACAATCATGCGTAAAGTGTTAGCGCCATACCCTCTGGCCGACCCCTGTGCGCAAATTGCACTGCAATCCTTGAATAAAAGCGCTACACAGCTGATGAATAATCAAGTGAATCAGATCAGCCAAATTCGAGATTCCTTCTGCGAAGCGCTGATTGACATTCCAGACGTCACCAACGTAGTACCCAGCGTAACCAACTTTGTGTTGGTGTTTTTCAGGAATAACGAAGCGACATGGGAAGCGCTCACCGAAGCCGGCGTGGTGGCACGCCGGATTCCCCATTCCCGACTATCAGAAGCTATCCGCTTCACAATTGGAACCACCGAAGAGATGGCAATGGTGATTCAGATACTCAAACGATTGTCTTAAGAACTGTGCGAAGTGCAAACGGAATGAAGTTGCTGATTACTCAGCGTTCTGCGAAGACGGGTGGCTAATAAATACCTGTGCCATCTTAATATCCAGTGCAGTGGAAATGGCAGTATTCTCGCCAGTTTCCGAGCTGGGGTGTGCGTCGGCCAATCGGCGAAGCGCCTTGTAAAGAGAGATGCCGGATATTTGGCCGTTACTTAGATGATGAGTTGAGTCATTGCGAATGAGTTGATAGTACCAGGTATCTACATCTGCATACCCCGCAAGTAAACCGGTTGCACCTTGTGCCGTAAGATCGAGTACGAAGCGCGCATCGCGAATGAGCTGTATTGATGGCACGTTCAAATTCTGCCAGGGAATGATGAGATCAGAGATAGACTCGGTAATCAATTTTGAATCGACAATCTTCGCATCAATCTGCCGGATAAGCTTCTTCCCCCAGCGGGTATCAACCCGTTGTGTGCCTCCTGGTACAATCTTTGAACCAGTCGCATCTGTCAGCAGGCGATCCAAGCCGCGATAAACTGAGACAGTGACGCTATCGTCGTTTTCAAGGTCATCCACTTCGGTGAGCTCGATCATCATGCGATTGTATCGTTCATCGGCAATGGCTTTGTTTTGGAAGATATATTCCACACCATCAGGCCCCCTGAATCCGATAATACAGCCCACTGCACGATACAGTTCATTATCGATGCCAGGTGTTCCGTCCGGGTGGACAAAGTCGTTCAGCCCAACTTCGCTGTCAAGGTTCACGCCCCAGGAAATTCCTCCTTCTACTTGGAAAAACTCAAATCCATCAGATTCGGTGGTTGGGTGCCAGGTTTCTATTTCCTGTCGCAGCTGCGTTTCTTCAACAGTTAGGGCCTGGTGATAAGGAAACAGTTGCTCGAACTGTTCGCGAGGACCGTCATTAAATCCTTGAGGGCATTCCTGAATCGCTCCGGGGGTTTGATAAACAGACCAAAACAAATCGGTCATCACATAACCAATAGTGCGATTTTTTAGCACGCTTTGATCCGCATGCACGCCGCCACTGATTATTACAGATGCTACCAACAAGCTACTGGCCAATCGCTGAAGCGTGTTCATCAGAGTATCCCGTTCATGTAGTCGTCCCTTAGCCAGAAGGCCTTCAAGCCATTGCGCTGGCCCCGCCATTCGCCTGTGCCACCACCGTTAACATCGCCTGGTTGTTTGTCACCTCCAAATGTATACACAGGTCGATCGCGATAAGACCAAACCCGGAGTGCTCCCTCTTGATCTGGCGCGGCAAAGCGCCCAGTTAGAGGATCGATCAACACAATGCGCCACGTGCGATTCGAACTAATTTCGTCATCTTTGGCGATTATGTAAGGCCAGTGTAGTAGGCACTTCTGTGCATCACCTCCCCCGCACATAGCTAGACGGTATATCTGGGTATCGTCAGGATGATCACAAGCAAGCTGGTCGGCGGTGTCCTCCCCGCAATTGTAGCGGTAGATTGTTTTGCCGCTGGAATCAGCCAGCACATTACCCGCTAAGCTGGGCTGCTGGGTAAAGCTTTCTGGATAGGGGGGTGCCTCTTGGGTGAACACGTTGTGCCAGCCTGGACTATCGCTACCTTCTAGCGACCAGGAAGATTGATCTCGTAAATGAGTGTAGAGCGGCTTTCCACGAAATGCCCATTGAAGCACACCGGGCGAACGCTCAAATATGTTCCACTCACCCTGCGCTCGTGCCAAAGCCGGTGCGACTACAGGGCGCCACCTCGCCAGACACTCCTCATCACAAGCCGCGGAGGTGGCAGTGTCGTCCTCAAAGCTGTACACCGATTCGTTTTTGTTGCTGGTCAACATTCTGCCAATCGATGTGGGCTTAATTGCAAAACCAGGAGGAAGGAGTGATGGGGGCCCGACTGGAACTCGCATGGCAGGGGAGTCTCCGCCATACCGGCGTCGGCTTCCTCCCTGAACATCGCCAGGTTGTTGATCACGAACAGAAAGGTACAAGGGCTGTTCGTCATAGGCCCACTGCAGGGTGGCATCCATGCGCTCGATCACAGTCCATTTACCTATTTCCTCAGCGCCTTCTTCGGCCAGTACTGGTGGCCACAGGTCTGTACAGGCAAGCCGGGAATTAATCTCCGGAAGCTTGATCCCCGCCGGGTACGGACTCATCAGGCCTGCTGTTACAGTGAGAACGTCGTCGTAGCAAGCCGGTGAACCTTTGGCTTCTCCGCTGTAGCCATTGCGTAGCTTATGCTGCGGCCAGCTGTATACAGTCTTACCGTTAGCATTTGCGAAGACAGGTCCCTCTGGTGTTGCCTCAACGCGGAACTCGAGAGGCATAGGGACATCTCGATAGGCCTCAGTGAATAAGTCAGATTCGTCAGCAGCTAGTGACGAAGTGGACGCCAGCACTGCTAAAGCTGTAAGTGGGAGGACTGATGCGTAATTAAATTTAGACCAGGATTTCACTGATTGTACTCGACGTATTATTGCTTTTATCGCCCCATGACTGGATATCAAGTCCCATTAGCTGCTGCGCAGTATAGCCAAGTCGACATCCTGGAGTGCCACCACCGTCGATATGTAGCCCGGTTTTTATCCGGCCCCCGGCTGTTCCGGCACTGAACATTGGAATACCGTCGATGGCGTGAATTTTTGCGAATGATTGGTCCGTAGTGGCGTAGATGAATGCATTATCCAATAAGGTTCCGTCACCCTCCCTAAAGTCTGCCAGCGCTTGCACGTAGTAAGCCCATTCGTCCATTGCACGACGGGTATACCAAGAAGTATTTGGTTGATACCCCAATTCTCGGTCGACAGCTTCCTCGTGGGTAGCCGTGTGATGCGGCTTGTCGTACCCAGGTTTGGTGGTTGCCGAGAAAGCCGATGCATAAAACATGTTAAACACGCGCGTCTGATCGCAGGCCACCGCCATCAACATCAGGTCAGTCATCATTCGATGTCGAGTTGATAACAGGCCCGCATCGAGCCCAGTGGGCAGATCCTGAGGTGCCTCAGTAACAATGCAAGCCTCCCGCGGATCTGGTTTTTTGAGCTGCAGATCGAAACGTCGTTCCAAATCTCGCAAGCCAGTGAAATACTGATCGAGTCGCGCGCGGTCATCCGCGCCAACTGACTTTCCGAGCTTGCGCGCTTCTTCCTGCACGGCCGAGAGTGCACTCTTCCTGATCATCACTGCGGGGTCCGGCGTAAAAGTCGAGGCATTGGGATTCTGAAAATCATCTCCGAACAAACGCTGATAAAAACGCAGTGGTGACCACTCTGGTGTGTTCACAGAATTGCCATTTTCATAACTAAAACTGTCGCGCACATCGCCAGTTGCGGTTGCACTCAAAGATCTGAAACGAGTCGCATTGCCAAGCTGGCGGGCGACTGCCACATCGATGGTTTCACCTGGGCGATTTTCCCGGGTCATGGGCGCTATACCCGAACGCAGCACGACCCAGCCTGAATGGTGACAAAGATTTGGAGCGTCATCCTGAAACACATGAAAGTTGGTATACAAATTAATATGTTTTTTAACTGAGGCCAGCGCAGCGATTTCTTCGGGCAGATCAAAATCAGGACCGGTCTTTTTTGGAACAAAAATCGACTTGCTCATGCCAAGGCCCCAGGACCAGGTGCCAAATCGAGTTGGGATAGGCATGCCATCGGCGAAAGCTGTGCCGTTGTCATTGAGAAAGATATCGAGCAGGGGTAAAGCAATGGTGACTGCGCCACCGTCGAGTGCACCTTTGAGGAATCTGCGGCGACTTAGTTTTCTCATCAGAAATTCCCCGCTTTGGCCAGAGCCCCTGTTTTGGCTAGAGATAGCTGAGATTCTGCAGTGTGAATAGGTGATCCAATAGTATCGCCTGCGGCAATATTAGCATTTTCTGGCGATTGGGTAGATCTCACTGAAGAGAATCCCTGGCTCAGTGCCAATTCTCGAAGCAGCTCAGGTAGCTGGTAATTCTTATCAACAAATCTATTTTCGAGCCACTTCAGGCTATCTCTGTCATAGCGAAGTGACACCGGTCCGCCGGTACCATAGGCGTACAAGCGGTTCACTAGGCACGCAGAAAGTTTAGGGTGATTTCGCATTGCTGTGGCTAATCCGTCGACGTCGTCGTAGAAGATGCCATCAAGCTCGCCGGTGATATCTAGCTCGGCACCGTTCTCTATTCCCCTGAAAATCCCAGCGCCATCGAAATTTTCTAGCGTTAGTCCCATAGGGTCTGTGATCAGGTGACAGCCTGCACAAGAAGGATTGCTGTTGTGCGCATCAAGTCTCTCCCTAGCGGTAGTGGCATGTTCGTTTTCTTCCAGGGTTGAGAAGTCCACATCAGGGGGCGGATCGGGCACTTTTTGACAAAGAAAGCGCTCTCGTAGCGCCTTACCTCGTAGGGTGGGCGAACTGCGTACTGCATGAGAATTTGCTGCCAAAAAGCTTACATGAGTTAGCAGGCCGACTCGTGGACTATCATCATCAAACTCGTACGCGGTCCAGCCATCACCCGTCGCGGTGCCGTACAAGGCTGCCAGAGGCATGGACATGAAAGTCTTACGAGTGGTGAACAGGTCACGATAATCGGCTTCGTCCACCAGTAGATGATCGATGATCGTGCGCAGTGTTTGCTCGCGAGCGTGCTCCAGCGTGGTGCCGGTGACCATGGGATACACCAGCGGGTCTTTTGCGAGGCTGTTGAATTCATCAAACGCTAACATATCGTCGAAGAATGTACGCATGCCTTCCTCGAGCCTAGTACTGGCTAGGAGCCGGTCCACGGACTGTGCCAGTCCTTCAGGCGTGTGCAGTTCGCCATTTTCGGCTGCCTGCAACAAAGCATCATCTGGCGCTGCATTCCACAGAAAGAAGCTCAATCGAGATGCTAGGGAATAGCTGTCCAAACGCTGCTGTGCCGGCCGTTCTGGATCAGGCTCTACACTATCAACGATAAATACAAATTCGGGGCTGATGAGAATGGCTTCCAGGGCGAGGGCTAAGCCATCATAGAAGTCTTCAGTTTGTTCCGCCGCGTAACTGGCAACGTCAACCAGCTGGGCAAGTCGTGTTTCGTCCATTGATCCTCGTAGCAGCAATCGTCCCGCTTCCGCAAGAAACAGTCCAGCACATACTGGATCAGCGGCGAGGGCTGACTCAGGACTACAAGGAATGAGAAAGTCGCGATGCTCTTCGTTCACGACTTTCTGGGCAACAGTAGCCGCAGCCAGTTGGATTTGCGAAATTTGATCTGATGTCACACCCACGAATGCTGCGCCTGAAGCAAGAAGACCACCGGTTCTCTCCATCGGAGGAATCGGCGGCAACACACTTTCACTGATATCGGCACCGAATACTTGCGTGATGGTATTTACATATTGCTTGTCGGTGAGCAATCGAGTTCTTAGTGGCGATGCACTTTGTGACGGTTCTGCGGACACCTCGGATTGCCGTTCACAGCCCGTCAGAAGCAGGCATGCTCCTAAGATTAGCAGGCAAGTGAGTGTTGGCTGATGGTTGGGTTTTGGGGCGTACAAGATGTGGCCCTTCTGTCATATACGTATTCTTCGTAATTTACAGTACTTGCGAAGCCGGTCAAGTGCCACAGCTACAAAGTCTTAGCAATTAGATGAGCTTAACGCTGACGGGCGACCTGATCCGTTGTAATTAATCCAGCCGAGTTCCCCCAAGAGTTGCGGATATAGCTGGCCGCCGCCGCAACCTCCTCGTCATCTAGCAAATATTGAAATTCCTTCATGGGTTCTCGCCATTTTTGTGAGAGACCATGGAGAGGAAGTTGCGGGCCATAGAGGATGGCATTAATCATCGATGCTGGATTGTCAGACTGAACCACAAGACTGCCACCATTTAGCCTGGGAGCCATTTTAGAATCTCCCTGCCCGGTAGGTAAGTGACAAGTACCGCAATGTAGATTGTAAACAGTACGGCCACGGCCCATTATCTGGGAATCTGGTTCCACAGCGGCGGCCTCATCAACGGCTGGCAGGCTCTTGAGATACATGGCTATGGAAGCAATATCCCCTTCAGATAGATGCGCAGTACTGTTTAGAATGACCTCGTTCATTGGGCCGTAGGACTCTATAAAATCATTGCGCGTTGTTTTCAGATAATCTTCCACATCCTGCTGCGACCACAGTCCAAGGCCGCGCGCGCTTGATGTGAGATTGGGAGCGGACCAGGGGTAGTAATTCCCGTCGGCGACTCGATCTAGGTACTCGCCTCCACTCATGGCAAGATGGCTCCGCTGCGCACCCAATGAATTTCTAGGCGTGTGACAGGCACTGCAATGCGACAAAGCTTCAACGAGGTAAGCACCTCGATTGAGCTGCTCAGATTGAGCAGGGTCTGACTCGAAAGCACCTGAATCAAAGAACAAGGCTTTCCAGAACCCTAAGAGTGCTCGCTGATTAAACGGAAAGCGCAGTGCATTTTCACTAGGAGCTTGACGGACAGCTGGGATGCTCTTGAGATAGGCGAACATCGCAGCAATGTCTTCATTCAACACTTTGGTGTAGGTCGTGTACGGGAATACCGGGTAGAGATGCTCCCCGTTCGGCCGCACACCGTGCCTTAGCGAATTTAAAAATTCCCACTCAGTCCAGTTACCAATTCCTGTCTCTGTATCTGGTGAAATATTGGTTGAATAAACTCTGCCGAACGGCGTTTCGAATGGGAGTCCGCCAGCCATGAATTCGCCGCCGGGGGCAGTGTGGCAACTTACGCAATTCCCAGCGGTGGTCAGATACTCGCCACGTGCGATTAACTCGGACTCGCTGATATCGCTCACTATTGGGCCATCATCAGTGGTCATGTCTGCGGGGAGCAAGGTCAGAGCAATGACAACGCTTAGCAATAGCGCAGCCAACAGAGCAAGATAGCGGATCGACGCTGGTAGTTTGATCATTCGGTCAGAAAAGTGTGCAATGAAAAGACAACCATAATCTTGGCTTTGTTTTGTGTGATAAGAGTCAAATTAGGCGGGATTCCCAAGACGCTGTCAATAGTCATCGATTCCTAGTGGTATCGTCCACAATTCAAAAACAAATGAAGTTTAGCTTTCAGGTTAAGCATCCGCTGTGACCTAGACTTCACTGACGCTAACAGTAGCATTGTGTTGAGCTTGAGAATTAATGCAATTGCTACTAGTGTTGATGAAGCACATAAGGACGCAAACATGAAAACTATGAAGACATCCGACATTAGCAACAGCTTCCTGATGCTAATGCTAGCTGTACTTTCAATGACAGCCCAAGCACAGACCGTGCAGACAAGTTCAATAGTTACTGCCCAACAGGAGGCAGAATTAACTATTCAATTAGCCGCAAATCGGCCTATTGAAGCTGGTCAGTCTTACTGGCTTGAAGAATTGACCTGGATGGAAATCCGTGACCTGATTGCCGATGGCACGACGACCATCCTCATCCCAACGGGCGGTATTGAGGAGAACGGACCTTACCTGACAACCGGTAAGCACAATCTTATTCTGGAAGCGACGTGCCCTGAAATTGCCGAAAAACTCGGCAACGCCTTGTGTGCACCCATAATAAAATTTGTGCCGGAAGGTAATATCGAACCACCTAGTGGCTCAATGTTATTCCCCGGTACCATTAGTCTCACTCAGGCAACTTTTGAAGCTTTGCTCTCGGACATTGCCAGTAGCCTCAAGCAGTCCGGGTTTACCGATATAGTTTTAATTGGTGACAGTGGCGGCAATCAAAGAGGCATGGCTAATGTTGCAACAACACTTAGCGAGATTTGGAGCAAGGATATCACTCGCATACATTTTGTCAGAGAATTCTACGACCCAGGCTGGGAGGCTACTGAGCAATATACTGAAACCGAACTAGGCATCGCCGAATCTCGTCATGACGGCTATCACGATGATATCTGGGTGACGGCAATGATGATGGTCACCGACCCGGAACAGGTGCGTTATAGACAACGTGTTGAAGTCGGTTTGGGGTCTATAAACGGCATTTCTATTGAACCTCTGGACGAGGCAGTGCAGCTCGGCAGGAAGATGATCGAGTTTCGTGCTGGATTCACAGCAGATGCAATTCGTGATGTAGTTTCTAACTAGATCAAAAGGAAGCGTTATCGGTGTGTCCGTTTGTTGTGGCACAAATAACAACAGTAATGCGATTGGCTATCTAGAAAGCCGCATACGCTAAGAGGGCGCCTTTTTTCGGGGTGTCTGTTAAGAAAACCAAATTATACAAAGGGGTGCTTCGTGAAACATTTAATAATTGCCGCTTGGGCCATGCTGCTACTGATTGCCTGTTCACCTCAGTCTGTTGACACAACGGCTGTGCCGATGGAACAAATTACAGAGAAACCAAATTATGTGCCGCAGGGCTGGATTGCTAAAACGCTACCTGAAATAGCAGCAGGTGTTAAAGCGGGCGAAGTAACCTCAGAAGAATTGGTGCAGGCTTATATCGACCGTATTAACCGCGTGGATAGAGATGGCCCAACATTACAATCAGTGTTATCTCTCAATCCAAATGCGCTTGCCGACGCGCGTGCGGCTGATGCTAAACGAGCCGCAGGTGACACACTCGGTTTGCTGCACGGTGTACCGATCCTGTTGAAAGATAATATCGAGACGAAAGACCCTCTTGCTACAACGGCAGGCGCGCTTGCATTGAAAGCCAATATCACTGGCCGTGACAGCCCGCTGGTGGCAGGTTTGCGCGATGCGGGTGCGATCATTCTTGGCAAAGCTAACCTTAGTCAGTGGGCAAACTTTCGTTCCAATGATTCGATGAGTGGTTGGACAGCTCTTGGTGGACAAGTGCGTAACCCGCACATGTTAGACCGCAACCCTTGTGGTTCAAGCTCTGGTTCTGGTGCGGGAGCGGCATCGTCTATGGCGGCAGGCGCAGTGGGTACCGAAACCAATGGTTCTGTTATTTGCCCGTCTAATGCAAACGGTGTTGTTGGTTTTAAGCCGACAGTTGGTTTGGTCTCACAGCAGTATATCGTACCGATTTCTTCGACGCAGGATACAGCAGGGCCAATGACCAAATCAGTAATGGGTGCGGCCATGATGATGAACGCAATGGCAACGGGGAGCGCGAAGATGGATTATGTCGCCGCACTGGACGAAGATATATTGCGCGGTAAGCGTGTGGGCGTGCTGCGTTACTCGACTGGCTCTAACAAAGACATCAATGCGAAATTTGAAGAATCACTAAATGTGCTAAAGGAAGCGGGTGCAGTGCTTGTTGAAATTACTGAAAACCCTATTCAGCTGAGTGAGTTTGGACAGTATTCGCTTGATGTGTTGCTGTATGAATTTAAGGCCACATTGAATGAGTATCTGGCCGCAACACCAGACACAGTTAAAACACGCTCGCTAGCCGAAGTGATGGCGTTTAACCTTGAAAACGCTGACATTGAACTTGCGTTGTTTGATCAGAGTATTTTTGACGCAGCAGAAATAACAAGCAATTTGGATGATCCAAGATATATCGTAGCGCATGATGCGGTGCTCAAAGCAACGCGCGAAGAGGGTATCGACAAGCTGTTAGCTGAACATAATGTTGATGTTCTGGTAGCGCCATCAGGTCCTACCGTATCGCGTGTTGATCCGATAAACGGTGACGTTTGGCCGCCGTTCCCAGGCAGTGGTTCGCTGGCCGCAATTGCAGGTTATCCGCACATCACTGTGCCAATGGGTACTATTCACAGCCTGTCAGTTGGCTTCTCCTTTATGGGGGCCAAAGACGATGATGCTAAAGTACTGTCCTACGGATATGCGTTCGAGCAGTTGACGAACAAACGTGCAGAACCCCAGTATCTTACAAATGCTGAAGACTTGCCGTATATTGCTGCTGCAATGCGAGGCCAAAAAAGATACTAGCTAGGTGTTTGCGAGCTTAGTGATTTCTCAACTCTAAGCTAATTCTTTTCTCAGCATGCAGCAGTGCACCTTTCTTAACTCAAGCACTAACTGAGGGCTGGCTAATAGACGAGTAAATAGCACTATCTCTCAAGCTCGGCTCCAAATTATATTGTCTCCTTTTTGCTTTTTTAGAATTTTATGCTGAAGTGCGGCATTTAGGCCGAATATAAAGTGTCCTGTCAGACTTTTTTTTAGAGCTTTTCATCAGTATCTACGCTACAGCACGCATTACTAGGCTTTCCAACCCTTACCTTTCCTAGATTTATGCGGAAATCTCGTTACTGAGTGCCGATGTTGCATCAGCGCAGGTAGTACCTATAATGCAAAAATAGGCCGATAGTTTTTTCTTTGGCCTCAAAACACAAAACCATAAAAACAGTGAGGACCCACATGAAGACTAAAACGCTCCGTCATCATATAAATCGCAGTGCTGTAGCTCTATTGGCGGCTACCACATTGCCATTGTCGAGCTTTGTCGTCGCTCAAAGCGAGGATCAGATTGAAGAAGTGATTGTCACAGGCTCTAGAATAGCAAGGGATTCTAATTTGACCGGCGCATTGCCCATTCAATCAGTATCGGCCGCAGATATTAGAGCATCTGGTGAATTTTCACTCTCTGATGTCATTAACGACATTCCAGCATTACTTAGTTCAGTTACATCAGAACAATCTGTGGGTAGTGGGTTTTCCAATGGAGCGAATGTGCTAAATCTTCGTGGCCTAGGCGCAGAACGTACTTTGGTCTTGGTTGATGGTCGGCGCCATGTGGGGGGGCTACAAGGTGCTTCGTCAGTTGACATAGGGTCAATTCCACAGGGATTAGTTGAAAAGGTAGAAGTTCTTACCGGTGGAGCTTCAGCCGTTTATGGAGCTGACGCGGTTACCGGCGTAGTGAACTTCATTCTTAAAGATGATTTTGAAGGTTTAGAGATCGATGCGAATTACGGCCTTAGCCACGAAGGTGACGGCGGACAGCGGGCGCTTTCGGTGTTATTCGGTCGAAATTTTGACAATGGCCGCGGTAACTTCACCATATCGGCTGATGTTCGACAAGACGATGGCTTACAAGTCTCTGATCGACGCAATGGCCTGGAGTTTGGTTCTTCTGGGAATTGGGTCAACCCTGCTTTGCGGTTTCAACAAGGGGATATTGGTAGCGATACACCAAACTTTGGTCAGTATTACAACTACAACAACACAGGGTTAACTAATTTTGGCCTACCAATTCCATCAGCTGCTGACTTTGCGACTAGTTATTCTGATACATTCGGCAACGCGCCGACACTAACTACTGCGGAAACAGCACTTATCAATCAGGCGGGCAGCGCACCTCAAAGAGCTGTGCTTCCTTTTCGAACTTTTCCGTTTACCTCTGGCTATGGCTATATTATCCCGGGCAACCCGTTCACATTTGATGGTTTTGATCCCGAAACACCGATTGATCTAAACGGTAATGGAACGCCTGACTGCCTAGATTCATTTACCGGTTATAACTCTGTATTTGGAGCCGAGTCATTTGGTGTTGTTGGGGGTTGCTGGAATGTATCAGAGAATGGCCAATACGCGCCGGTTACTGATGGTCTTGTTTCCGGTAACTTCCAAGGGTTTGGAGGCGACTCGTATAATACTATTCGGAATCGACGCAGTGATATCCTTCTTCCTGATGATAAAATTTCTCTGAACTTTTTGGGCCACTACGATCTAAATGATCAAGCAACACTATTTGGCGAAGTAAAGTATGTGACGCAGGAAAATGAGACAGATTCTAGGCCTAACTCTTTTTGGGATTTATTGTTTGGCGCTTCTGACAATCCTTATCTGCCAGATTTCATCCGGCCAATTGCGCAGGCAACTGGCGGCGTGGCCATTACAATTGATCCGTTGCTGTTCAATCAGCGGATTTCAACTGAGCGTGATACATCCCGAGCTGTTTTAGGTATAGAAGGATCCTTCGATAATGGTTGGACTTATGAATTCAGCGGTAACTACGGGCGATTTGAACAAGATATCAATCGTCCCCGTAATGTTATCAATGACCGCCTCTTTGCAGCAATCGATGCTACTACTGATGCAGGCGGCTCCCCGGCTTGCAGATCGAGTGTGAATCCAAGTGCGCCAGCACAAAATACACCATTCGAAATTCCTTCTTATGAGGCAGGTTATTTCTCCTTCACTCCTGGAGATGGGTCTTGTGTGCCTCTGAATATTTGGGCCGGACAAGGTGGAGTAACTCAGGCGGCAGCAGATTGGGTAACAACACCGACTTGGGATAATTTAGTGATCGAGCAGCTTACTTTCGCTGCAACAATTGCTGGAGACTTTAGTGAGTGGTTTGAACTGCCTGCTGGTGCGGTGAGCTTTGCCACCGGCTTAGAATATAGAGTTGAAGAATCAGAAGCGACATATGATGCGTTTCAGTTAGGTATTTTACCCGAGGGAACTCCATTCAAAGCAGGGCAGCTGATAGAAGAAGTTTCTGATAATGGTAATTTGGTTTTCAGGCCGCAGCTTACGAATAGAAACGAAAGTGGCAGCTATAATACAAGGGATGCCTTTATTGAGCTCTCGTTACCTTTACTTTCGGGCGTAGTTGCAGCACAAGAACTTACTGTTGATGTGGCAGGACGTTATTCGGACTATTCAACAATAGGCGAAGCCACTTCATGGAAAGTGGGAGTGGTTTGGGCGCCAATAGAAGATTTAGCCTTTCGGGGGGGCATTTCCCAGGCTGTACGCGCTCCCAACATCACAGAATTGTTTGGGCCAGAGACAGGTCAAAACTATAGACCTATAGACCCTTGTGATGCTTCACAAATAAATGCATTGGCAGGGGATCAGGCTGGCTTAGCGGCTAACTATCAAGCTAACTGCGTTGCACAGCTCAATTCAATTGGTTTGGACCCATTCTCTGCTAATGGCACTTATGAGTTTGCTGACCCTCTATCGGCGTCCTTCGGTGGTGTGAAAGGTGGTAACAGAAACTTAAAGGAAGAGACTGCAGAAACAACCACCTACGGTCTTGTGTATCAGCCTTCTTACTTGTCTGGTTTTAGCTTGACTGCTGACTACTGGGAGATCTCGATCGACGATGCGATTGAATCAGTAGGTGCTCAGGATATTGTTGACGGCTGCTACCAAGGTGCTGCCCTCAATGCAACGTTCTGTAATTCTTTTACCCGAAATACGAACTCAGCATCTGCACAGTATGGAGGGTTTAATTTCTTACGCTCTGGTGATGTCAACTTTGCTAAGTTAGAAACCAGCGGTATCGATATTAGTGCCAGCTACACTTTTGATATTAGGAATCACAATTTCGTAGTCTCTGTTACTGGTACTGAAGTCAATGAAATTGATTTCTTTACCAACCCAGCCGACGCCAGTGAAGTTAATCCTGAGCTTGGTGAAGTTAATCGTCCTGAGACAGCTGGGAATGTAGCGGCGAGATGGAGCTGGGGAAATTTAAGTGTTGGTTGGCAGTCTCAGTACTTAGGCGAAATGTTACTTGGTGGCCTCGAAATTGAAACAGCCCAAACTCTATATGGCTCTACTGTATTTATGGAAGAGACTTGGATACATGATATCAATGCGACTTACACTTGGAATGAGTCTTTAACCATTCGTGGTGGGGTTAATAATATATCTGAAGAAGACCCATTTGGAACTAATCGCGCTTTCCCGGCCAGCGCGCGTGGTCGTATGATGTTTATTGGTGGTACATATAAGCTATAAACAAAGAGTTACGATGGAAAAGGGCTCATCTTCATGAGCCCTTTTTTTTACTTAAAAAAAGGGGCCAGAGCACTTTGATTTGGTTTAGATCTTACCCGACGCCATAAATATTTAGCCGGCTGAGTTCCGTAGCTCTGTAAATATGTTCTATCCCCGTTGTTGTTATCATCGGCGGGGAGACACTTGCACTAGCTCGTACCCATGCCCATGCATATAGATAGGATTTATTTCGCTTGATGGAGTGAGTAGCCCACCCTCATGGCATGCCAGGGCGTGATATAGATGACAGCTTCTAATATCGGCCGCATAAAGACCAATCGGAAAGCGGAAATAAAAACAGTGGTAGGGTGTCAAGTATTGACGTCATTTCCGGTCGTCGATTAAAACTCTGACCCCCGTGTAATAAAAAGGCGAAAGGATTATTAATCCTTTCGCCTTTTTATTTTTGAACTTACTTTCTTTCGATCAAAGTAGATCGATTTACAATTTAGTGCGCAGCACCACCTGTAGGTTGCGCGCCAGGTAATGCCATTGCAGTAAGCTTAGAGCCTGTCTGCAAGATGATGTACTGATGTCCATCGTGCATCCAAGAGCTCATACCGTAGCGGCTCTGCGCAGGCACTTCGATTTTACCAACTTCTTCGCCGGTCTTCTTATCGATGCCGTACAGAAGTGCAGTCTCACCGTCGTGATCCATGTCTGAATAAACTAGCATGTTAGCTGTAGTTACCATGGTGATAGCATTTCCAGTACCAGTATCACCAACGTCTATTCCTTCCAGAGCAGGGTTGTTGCGGATACGGTCAGGTGTTTCTCCAGTAGGAACCTGAAACGCAATCTCGCCTGTGTTCATGTCGTACGCAGTAATCGTGCTGTACGGTGGCTTGAAGTAAGGCAAGCCTGAAGCAAGACGAGGTGCGCGAGGACGGGCGCCATTAGCATAGGCTGCGAAGGTGGACCCCGTTGGGGCATCGATGCGAGCATCGGCCTCTTCGCCAGGGATAATTCGTTGCCAGCTACACGCTTTCCTAGAAGTTACATAGAGGAAGCCTGAAGTAGGGTCTGCTACGGGTGGGTTATTGATATTTGCACCACCACCGTCACCAGGGCACATAGCAGAAGCTATCTTGCCGGCAGGATCATCCGAATGGATTGGCGGGTTAAATAAAGGCCCCATGTCGTAGTTGGCCATCACTTCAAGTGCTTCGCGGCGTAGTGCAGGCGTGAAGTCGATAAGATCGCCTTCAGTTAAGCCCTGCATTTCGAAAGCCGGCGGCTTAGATGGGAAAGGCTGTGTTGTTGAAAGCTTCTCGCCAGGAACCATGGATGCTGGAACAGCGCGCTCTTCCATCGGCCAGATTGGCTCGCCAGTTAAACGGTCGAAAGAGTAGACAAAGCCCTGTTTTGTAACCTGAGATACAGAAGGGACTATTCCTCTGCCGGGAATATTTAGGTCTAGCTGAATCGGGGCAGCGGGGTTGTCGTAGTTCCAAACATCGTGATGCACTGTCTGGAAGTGCCAGCGTCGTTCGCCAGTTTCCGTGTCCAGTGCAATCAGGCTAGTACCAAACAGTCCATCACCAGGGCGGAAGCCGCCGTAGTAATCGATCGTAGGTGGATTGGTTGGAACATAAACAATGTTGTTCTCAGGGTCGGCTGTAAGCGGTGCCCAAGAAGATACATCTCCTGTCCACTGCCATGCATCGTTTTCCCAAGTCTCATGGCCGTATTCGCCCGGCTGTGGAATTACGTTGAACTTCCATTTGAACGCACCAGTAGTCTTATCGTAAGCGAGGATATCGCCAGGAACGTTCTCGACTCTCGCCTGCAGATATCCCTGCTCAGCCGAGTTGCCAACGACGATAGTGTCGTTAACCACAATCGGTGGTGACGAAGTAGTGATATAGCCAGTTTCTAGAGGAATGCCTTCATAAGGGTCGTAGGGATGACCTAGATCAGCAAGCATGTCCACGACGCCAGTAGCAGGGAAGCCATCTACAGGCACCTGTCCACCGAAGCCCTCAAGCGGCGCGCCAGTATCGGCGTCTAGTGCTACTAGAAAGAAGCCAGGTGTGGAGATATAAACCACGCCCTTTCCATCTATTCTGGAATAACCGATGCCTTTTCCGTATGAGGCGCGCATGGAATATTCCCAGCGACCTGTGTTTGGTAGGCGATAGGACCACAGGGTCTCGCCAGTCTTGGGATCGATCGCAACCACATTACGTCGAGCACCAGATACGGTGAATAACTTGCCATCTACATAAGTAGGGGTTGAACGACCTGATTGGCCGTTAAAACTGGAGCCATCCCATTCCCAAGCAACTTCAAGCTCGTCGAAGTTTTCAGCTGTAATCTCATCAGCAGGGGTATAGCGGGTGTGGGCGTAGTCGCCACCAAGGGTAAACCACTCGGCAGTGTCGTCGGTGACCAGATTCTGGCTCATGCCGATCTGCGGCAATATGCACAGAACGGTCGCTAATAAGCTCAAATGAGTGAGCTTATTAGGCTTCGAGCCGGATATTGTTAAAGGACGTGCTTTCATTTTTATAGCCTCATTAGATATAAAATCTGGTGAAGGATACCATAGGCTATAGTAAGTAGTGGTAAGTGGAACTGTAATAAAGTGTGATAAAACGCGCGATAAAGCAGGGGTGGTTTCCTGCTCTATTTTCCTAGAATGAGGTATCGCTAGAGCGCCTTTTCTTGGGGGCGGCCAAAATCGTCGGAAGCAGCATATTCCTTCCACTTGCCTGTCGGCCCTGCTAGTCTTTGGCCCCAGTGTCGAAAATGCCTAGGAGAATTAGCGTGCCGTTGAAGTACTCGAAATCACACCCTTTGCGCGGGTATAAGTCTTTCAAATTCGCTTCCATGCTCGTTTCTTTAGTTGTTTCAGTGTCACTGACAAATGCAGCTACTGCCCAGCCCAGTGAGCCCGAGTTGCCTCGCCAGATGGCATGGACGGCCTATAATCTAGGATCCACTGGCTATAACCAAGCAGTAGCCATCGGCGCTATGCTGCGCGACAAATACAATATCACCCTACGTGTTATTCCGGGGCAGAACGACGTATCCCGATTACTACCGCTCAAGACTGGCCGAGTCGACTTCACTGCCAACGGCGTGGCGACCTATTTCGCACAAGAAGGCATGTTTCAGTTTGCCAATCCAGAGTGGGGCCCTCAGCCTCTGCGTCTATTGATGACTTCCAACGGCTTGAGTAATCAGGGCGTGGCGGTAGCTGCAGATACGGGTGTTACCACCTTCGCCGAACTACGCGGGCGTCGAGTACCGTATGTGCGCGCAGCCCCAGCACTAAATGTTTCAATGGAGGCTTATCTTGCCTGTGGCGGATTAACTTGGGATGACGTTGTTCGCGTCGACTTCCCCGGCTACGACGCCAAATGGAATGGCGTGATCAACGGTGACGTTGATGTCGCCTTCGGCACTACTGTATCGGGTCCACCTTTTAGGCTCGAGGCTTCACCACGTGGCATTCGCTGGTTGCCAGCGCCTCACGACGATGAGGGTTGTTGGGAGCGCATGCTAGCGGTTGGTCCGTATTTCACGAAACACAACGCCACCCGCGGTGCGTCTATCAGCGAGGAGAATCAACATGAGGCAGGTACCTATCCGTATCCGCTACTAACTACCCTCGCTACTCAAGATAACGACTTCGTCTATTCACTCACTCGCGTAATCAATGAAAACTACGATGAGTTTAAAGACGCCGATCCCGGTGCCATTGGCTGGGCAATAGAGTCGCAGGTCTTTGATTGGGTCGTGCCGTATCACGATGGCGCTGTAAACTACTGGCGTGAAGTCGGCGTGTGGACTGACGAGATTGAGGCGCACAATCAAGCGCTTATTCAGCGACAGGAAGTGTTGGCTGCAGCGTGGACCGAAATGGAAGCACGAGGTATCCGTGATAAGGATGCCTTCGTCGAATCCTGGCAGGAACTGCGCGCAGAACGTCTGGAGGCAGCCGGCTTCGATCCGGTCTGGCGCTAGTGGCCACTCAGACTAGAGAATTACCGAAGCTACTCCAGTGGCTAACAGGCTTTGTCGCCGTAGCTAGTGCTTTTCTAGCGATGGATTCGCTGCGCTTTTTTGCCGAGAGCCCGCTGCTTGATTTTGTCATCACGGTGCAGAACCATTACTACTATGCCTTGATGGGTTTGCTGTTACCGCTCTGTTTTTTAATCTACCCCTCGTTTCGCGGCCCCAAGAGTTACTGGCTCGATAGTGTTCTTGCTCTCGCAACATTCGGTGCCTGCTGTTTCTTCTTTTTCAACGCAGAAACCATGTTGGACTATGGCTGGGAATTTTTAGCACCATCCTATGCGGTGTATGTAAGTTATCTGTTGTGGGCGCTTATCATGGAGGGGGTGCGTCGCAGCGGTGGTTGGGTGTTGTTCTTCCTCGTGCTGATATTCTCTCTCTACCCGGTAGTGGCTGATAAATTGCCTGGACCTATTTCTGGTATGTCGTCGACATTATCGGAGACGGCGTCTTATCACGTCATGAGTATCGAGAGTATTCTCGGACTGCCGTTCCGTGCGTATGCGCAGTTGGTCATTGGCTTCCTTATTTTCGGTGTCGCACTGCAGCACACCGGTGGTGGTCGCTTCTTTATCAACCTAGCGTTTGCGACATTCGGTCATGTGCGCGGTGGCTCGGCTAAGGTAGCGATTGTATCTAGCGGGCTGATGGGCTCCATGAGCGGTAGCGTGATTACCAATGTGCTGACCACGGGGCAGATGACGATTCCAGCCATGAAGAAGAATGGTATGGAGAAGGAGTACGCCGCTGGGGTTGAAGCCTGCGCTTCAACTGGAGGTGTGTTGCTGCCACCTATCATGGGTTCGACTGCTTTTGTTATGGCGACTTTCCTCAATGTTGCCTATACCACCGTGGCTTTAGCCGCGGCGATTCCTGCCCTTCTGTACTTTTTTGGATTGTTCGTTCAAGTTGATGCCTACGCGGCGCGTAAAGGGTTGGTAGGTACGCCGCGTGAGGAACTGCCTAGTGTGAGTGGCACGATGAAGCAGGGTTGGTTCTACCTAGCGGCATTCGCAGTATTGATATTTCTGCTCGTCTATCTGCAGCGCGAAGCAGTAGCTCCATTTTATGCCACGGGCATGCTGCTGGTGCTGAATCAATTGTTTCCAGCTCATCGTTGGAACATGAAAGAGGCAGGTGCATTTCTCGTCGCGACCGGCAAGTTGCTAATGGAATTACTGACCATCATGGCTGGTGTCGGTCTAATAGTAGGTGCGCTGTCAGTGTCCGGTTTGTCGGGAACTTTGGTCAATGACTTGTTGTACCTCGCCGGCGATTCTACGCTACTGCTTCTATTGATGGGCGCATTTACTAGTTTCTTCCTTGGCATCGGCATGACTGTGACGGCCGCCTATATTTTTCTCGCGATTGTACTTGCACCTGCTCTGATTCAAGGTGGTCTGGATCCGATGAGCGTGCATCTGTTTATTCTTTATTGGGGGATGCTGTCCTTCATCACCCCGCCTGTCGCGCTCGGGGCATTTGCTGCGGCGAGCATAGCTGGCGCATCGGCACTGTCTACTGGATTCAAAGCGATGCGACTCGGTAGTGTGATCTATTTCATTCCATTCTTCTTCGTGTTGGAGCCTGCGCTGATCATGTCCGGCACCTGGTGGGAGACGCTGTTTGCAACAGCAAAAGTTGCGGTAGGCATAGTGCTGATTGCAGGCACCCTGCAGCGTTATTTGTTGGGCATAGGATTTCTCGATCGCAGTGGACCGCTAGGCATAGCTGGTCGGGCATTGGTGCTGGTTGGTGGCGGCCTTATCGCCTTGCCAACTACTGAAGTCATTGGTATTAATGTGAGTGACGCAACCCTTCTTATTAGTGGCGGCACCATGGCGATCATAGGCGTGTTGCTGAGTCGCAGTGGGGCTCCTGATTTAGATGCACAGGCACCGTTGGTACCCGGGGCCCAAACTTGAGAATGACATCATGTTAGTGGTCGATCCAATCGACGCTCCTTGTGGCGCAACAGTTAGCAACCTTGATCTTTCGTCGGACATTTCTGAGCAGACCGTGGCAGAACTACGTCAGGCTTGGCTGCAGCACCATGTACTGGTGTTTCCCAATCAAGTGCTTAGCCCCGCAGATATCGAGCGCTTTACCCTAAGCTTTGGCAATTTTGGTGATGACCCATTCTTCTCCCCGATTGAGGAAAACAGCCACATTGCGGCCATAAGTCGCGACGCTAATGAGACTACTCCACTTTTTGCCGAGAACTGGCATACGGACTGGAGCTTTCAAGCGAAGCCGCCGATTGGTACCTGCCTATACGGCATAAAGATTCCTCCAGTTGGCGGTGATACGCTTTTTTCAAATCAGCACAAAGCTTACGATGAATTGCCTGTCGCTCTTAAGGAAAGAATAGAGCACTTAACGGCGATTCATTCGGCTGAGTCTGCCTATTCACCTGACGGTGTTTACAGCGACAAGCACGAGGAAAATACCGGCCGTAGCATGAAAATAGTTGTATCGGATGAAGCTAGGCTCTCGCAGAGCCATCCGTTTATTCGGCCGCACACAGAAACAGGGGCGTTGGCTCTTTATTCCACTGCAGGCTATATCCAAGGATTTTCTGGCATGGAGGTGGAAGAGAGTAAAGAATTATTGCAAGAGCTTCACCAATATCAAGGCTCGCCGCAATTTGTATATCGCCATAAATGGCAAGCGAATATGTTAGTTATGTGGGACAACCGCAGTGTCTTGCACAAAGCAACGGGTGGTTATGATGGTTATGATCGCTTGTTGCATAGGACTACGATTTCTCAATTCGACTGAAGGAGAATGCTAGTGAGGGTTACCGGGTTACAGATTCTATATGGCGTGCTAGCGATCGTGGGAGTATGCGTTACCTGGTACTACAATTTGCAGCCAATGGAGATGAGCTACTTCGCGGGTTTGTATGCAAATCCGGCTGCATCTTCCTTTACCAATGACCTGATCGTTGTTGTTGCCGCGTTTTTTGTCTGGTCGTTCGTAGAGACAGGGCGTCTCAAGATGTCTTATGGGCTATGGGCGGCGATTTTCGTTTTTACATTCGTTATTGCTGCCGCGATGACCGTGCCTCTTTTCATGCTGCTGCGCGAGCGTCGCTTGATTGCAATGGCGGAATAGTTTGCAGGAGAAGTGTACTAATCTAACTTCTCTCTAATCTACGTCATTCATGTGCGCGAAGTAACCCTAAAAGTCCACCAATGATCAAAGCGCACCTGGCCCACAGCCGGTCGCGGTGTAACCATGGTTTCGAGATCTGTAGTTTGTAGCTTAGATACTCGAGCTCGAAACGCTCTGTCCATAGTTGCAGGATCGGTTTCGCGATTCAGCAGTACGGGATAGACAAGATTGCCCAGCCGGAGAACGGCACGCTCATCGCTGCCTACTCTCGCCGCCCAGTATTTTCGATCACAGACTGAGCAACTCAGAAACAATTCGCCCTCGGGCGTGGCCATGCAATTAAGATTAATGGAATGCGGACGAATGCCTGCCCAAATCTGCAACTGGCAGAGGTTCTCCTGATTGGCCGTCGTCGCGTTCCAATCGTCAACGGGTGTTTCTACCCGTTCACCAAACAATAGCCCGCCGGGAGTCAGCGTGCAGGGACAGATACTGGAAAAGATCATAAATCCGACTACGGTAGTGAGGAGTAGTGCAAACACTCCGCCGCCAAGCCATAGTTTCAGGTTTCTATTGTTGCTTGTCACAGCTTCATTCACCGTTTAGGCCTCCTTTAGTTAGCTATCGAGTCTGGGTACGCCGCTCACTCTGAGCCTAGTCAGATATCATAAGCGGCGACCGGTATGTTGCTGAATCGCAGTGCAACCTCTGAAAATAATGACCGGAATTACTCGGCGCGATGTTGAGGAATTCTATACTACTATACAATAACTATTAGCCGATTTCTTTGAGCCTAGCGGCTAGAACGCGGGCAATGGTGTACAGTTCTCCAAAATATTCGTTTTCTTCTCTCAGCGCTGCCATCGCTTCAGTCAATACTTGGAGCTCACCATTAATCTCCCCTTTTAGTTGACGCGGGGTAAGCAGGGGGCCAGTTCCGTGGCGAGCACTTCTCGCATTCTCTGTTCTTCTGCTGATAACGAATTGCGGCTCGCATACCTCTTTCTTAATCGAGGAGCCGGCAGGCAAATAGTCATGTCAGACAATCGTAAGTTGATCGTCATCGCTGGATGTGTTGAACACTCTATAGATTTCTTGCTGAATCTTTTCGATCTGAGTTATCGTTCTGATCGTACCGCTGCGAACTCTTTCAACACTTCACTGGCAGATGCTCCTGGGATGTCCGGATTAAAGCCTAAGGGGCTCGGCCTATTTTCCGCAGCGATAGCCAAATCGAGTGGTGTACGCCCGCGACGATCAAGCGCGTTCACATCGGCTCCTCGTTGAGCTAGCTCTCGCACTATATTCGGTAGCTTTCTAGCGGCTGCATCGTGAAGGGCTGTCGATTCAGTGTAGTCACGGTGATTAAGGTTAACGCCACTCTCGGCTGCGGCTTTCACCGCCGCCAAGGCGAGCTGTTCTTCGCCGACTGGATTCGGGTTTGCTTGGACATAGTAACGACCGCGGGTGCTATCACCCTTGACGGCAGCCTGCACTGTACTTTCAAAACCGCCAACTACAGTCGGTGTATAGGAGTTGCGATCGGCTCGGGCCCTAGGCCTGCTCATTTGTCCCTCATTCGTCAGGGAGGGGTCTGCTCCAGCTTTAGCGAGTGCTTGCATAATGTCCGCTTCGCGAAAACTTGCCGCTATCCAGTAGGGTGTAGCGCCTACCAATGGGGCTTTAAGCACCCAATCTTCGCTGGCACGCTGCACAGAGTTAGGTCGTAGAAGTCGGGCCTCAACGTCGGCTCCATGATCCAGCAGTGCGTTCACTGCTTCTAAATCGCCCCGCAATATCGCGGCATGCAGTGCGGTATATCCGGCGCCTATGGTATTGGCATCGGCGCCAAACTCGAGTAACAGTTGCGTTAGGTCCCCATGGCCGCTATGCGTTGCGACGACGAGTGGGCTTGTGCGATTACCCGCAACAGCTTCGATGTCTGCCTCATGGCTGAGAAACAGGCGAGCCATTTCTATATCACCACTGCGTGCTGCAAAGAGTAGCGCAGTGTAGCCGCCGAGTTGCTCCATGATGCCCTGATCGAACTGGCCGCCATTCGATGCATCGGCAAACATGAGTCGGGACCGTAGCTTCGATCGTGCCTCCAAGTCTGCTCCCGCATCTATCAGTATGTGCGCGACCTCTACATGTCCTTGGGCGGTTGCCCACATGAGAGCTGTCTGTTCACGTGATTGTTCTGCGACATTTACATCTGCTCCCGCTTCCACCAACAACTGCACTCCCTGAACAGTGCCTGAGCGGGCCGCGGTCATTATCGGCGTTTCGCCCATTGGCATCGCGACATTTGGATTCGCATTCGCTTCAAGCAGCAGCTCAATCAAATTCGCATTGCCGCTTTTGGCGGCTAAATAAAGGGGTGATGCGCCTAGGCGGTTGACAGCATTTACATCAGCATCTGCTTCGATAAGAGAGGCCACGGCATCGACATTCTCGTGATACACCGCCCAGTGTAAAGCGGTTGCACCATCTGCTTGTCGCGAGTCAGGATCGGAATCGGCATTTAGCAGCTGCTGCAACATCACTATGTCTTGATGCCTAGCTGCGTCGATGATGGGAGCAGTTTCTGCGGCAATGACATTCACTGTAAGCAGCGCTGCCATTGCCAGCACAAAAAATCTCAACTTTTTTATTATGCTAACCCTCAAAATCAGACGTCACTCAACAGGTTGAGTCTGCCGGTGCTATTGGCCATCGACTCCATGGGTATTCCCATCTTCTCGAGCATGGTTAAGTGTAGGTTGCTAATCGGCGTGCCTTCGGTGTATCGAAGATGGCGACCACCTTTGACATCGCCGCCTGCACCGCCGAGTAGCACCAGCGGCAGGCCAGTATTCTGGTGGCGGTTGCTATCGGACATGCCTGCGCCGTAGAGCATCAACATGTTATCTAGCAGCGACCCATTGCCGTCCGGCGTCGCATCGAGCTTGTCGAGATAGTAGGCGAACAGGCTCGTGTGAAATTCGTTGATCTTTGTGACCTTCTCGTAAAGTGCCGGGTCATCGCGGTGATGCGAAGTTGGATGATGCGAATCGGGAACGCCGATCTCGGCGTAGGTACGACCACTTAGTTCTCGCCCTAACATGAATGTTATGACGCGAGTCAGATCTGTCTGATATGCCAGCACCTGCATGTCGAACATGAGCTTGGCATGTTCCTCATAGGTGTTAGGTATGCCTGCTGGCTGTTCTATTTGTGGAAGTTCTCTGTTGCTCTGCGCCTCCGCCATTTGGATGCGCCGTTCAACATCTCTAACGGCATCTAAATACTGATCGAGCTTGGCACGGTCGCCAGCCCCAACAGTGCTATTGAGTTCGGAAACACGTTCGGTAACCGAGTCGAGCAAACTTCTATCTTTGCGAATGCGTTGTAGGCGTACTGCCGGATCGGTTGTGCCGGTGTCTCCAAACAATCTCTCAAACACTACTCGTGGGTTAGTCTCCATTGGCAATGGCGTGTAGGAGTCTCTCCAGGAGATTGTGCTGGTGTACTGGCAGCTGAAACCTATGTCGCAGGAGCCGAACACATCGCTTTGGTCTAACGCTAACTCTAGTGAGCCGAGTTGTGTCTGGCGGCCTAGTTCGCGTGCCACTAACTGATCAAGCGAGATTGAAGCCTCGAGATCGGACTCTGTGCGAGCTGGTATTGTGCCAGTAAGGAAGCGAGTCGAGGCGCTAGCGTGCACGCCTGCGTTGCTTGAAGTTCCATTAAGCCCGGTTAACACCAGCATCCTGTCCTGGTAAGCAGCCATTGGCTGCAAAATACGGGTCATCTCAAAGTCTGCACCTACGGTGGCTGGGGTCCAAGATTTCATAGCCATACCGTTCGGCACGTAAACCACGCCGAGACGCTTTGCCGGTTGCGCCTCAAGCGCAGATGACGAAGAAAGTGCTGGAATCATACTGTCCAGCAATGGCAGGGCAAGACTTGCGCCTAACCCTCGTAATACGGTACGTCGAGGCAGGGTCTTCTTGAATATATTCATAGTTGTGTTCTCCGCATTTGAAATGGCATACTTTCAATTACTCCAAGAATAACTGAAGACCAGCGATAATCGTCTTCAGCCGCTGTGCGCACTATCGCCCGCACCTGGGGCATGTCGTAGTATTCGAGGCTGCGCCCGAGAGCGAACCTCAGTAGTTTTTCGGTTATCGTGCCCACTAGATCATTAGGTCGCTCAAGCAAGAGATCGCGAAGGCCATCCGGACCATCGAAGGTGTTGCCATCGGGGAGTAGGCCAGACGCGTCGATTGGTTGATCAGCAAACTCGAGCCGCCATTTTCCAATGGCGTCGTAATTTTCAAGTGAGAACCCGATGGGATCCATGGCGGCGTGACAGACACGGCAGGCTGGGTTTTCCCTATGCTGGGCCATCGCCTCGCGCATGGTGAGCTTCTTGCCATCACTCTCTTCCACGAGCGCGGGCACATTCGGTGGCGGCTCAGGAGGGGGGCCGCCTAATAAATTTTCGAGTACGAATTTGCCTCGTAACACAGGAGAGGTTCGATTCGGATAGGAAGTCACCATCATGATGCTGCCGTGGCCGAGTAGTCCGCCACGCTCGGAACCCTCGAGAGTTACTTTGCGGTAACGGCTTCCATAGATTCCGGGTATGCCATAGTGCTGCGCGAGTCGCTCGTTGATGAAAGTGTAATCGGCACTTAGCAGTTCAAGCAGACTCTTGTCGGAACGGATCTGATCGTCGATGAATAACTCTGTTTCTCGTTGGAACGCCGCGCGCAAGTTCTCGTCGAATTCGGGGAAACTAGCGGGGTCGGGATAGATGCCGCCGAGGTTCCGAAGGTATAGCCACTGTCCGACAAAGTTCTTGATGAAGGCGTCAGCGCGCGAGTCGGCCATCATCCTTTCTACCTGCTGCTGGAGCACGCCGGGTTCGCGTAAGGCATTGCGCTCGACCAGATCTAATAACTCTTCATCGGGCAGACTACTCCAGAGGAAAAATGACAGGCGAGAAGCAAGTTCGGTGTCGCTGATCGCATACATGTCTCCGGGCTGTGCATCTCTCGGGTCTTGTTCAATGCGGAATAGGAAGTCAGGAGAAACTAGAATGCGTTCGAGTGCAAATTGAATGCCTGCTTCGAAGCCGCCATCGAGCCTGCCTGCATTATAGAATTCTACCAAGCTTTCAATATCGTTCTCGCCAACCGGGCGGCGATAGGCGCGGCGTGCTAATGAGCCGAGAATCTCTCTTGCGCACGCAGGCTCTTCGTCTAGGCTTGCCGGGCTACAAGTGAAGATTTTTTGTCGGCTGGGTGTGTCACCAGGCCCTGCTACTGAGAGTGGTCCTTCAATTTGGATGCTGCCTATTCCAGGATTTATATCGGGTAACTCAGTCACCGCTAAGTGATAGCCAAACAATCTGGGCTGCTGTATTCCTTCGTTCTCCCACATCTCGCGAGGAAACGTCGCACCGATGATGCGCGGGCCGGCTAGTACTGGGAGCACTATTTCAAAACCTTTGTCGGCGAAGGCCATCATGAATGCTTCCCAATCATCGCTGCCGCGGATATTTCCTGCATAGCTGTAAGGCGCGGGCACGCCGGGTGCGTCGCCACCGAAGGTTGCGGAGTCAATTAGCTCGCCGTCGAGGCTGATCTCCAATTCGTGACGGGCGTCGTAACCACGCACGAAGTCCACGTAGTTTGTTTGCAGTTTGACAGTAATTCGATACTCGCCATCAACCGGAAAACTGTGTTCGATGGCAGTGCCACCTCTGGAACCAAAAGGCAGTTCCTCGCTTAGTCGATCATCCTGAATAAGATTCAGCGGAACCTCGTAGCTTTTAATAGAAGCTCCACGGGGTGTCGCACCTACTGCTAGTCCGGCCACTCTGTGTGCGGCTGAAACATAGCGCTCAACCAATGCTGGAGATAGAGCTAACACATCGGCATTGTTGTCAAAGCCGTATTGGTCTGGCGAGTCAGAAGGGATCAGGCCAGCGACATCGATGTTGAGGTCCAGCAGGTCGCGGACTGAGTTTTTATATTCGGTTTGATTGAGTCTGTGAAATGCCTGAGTCCGGCCCGGATTAACTCGCGCCGCAGCAACTTGATCGAGTTCATTTTCGAGCCAGCTCCGAAAGCCGTCGTAACTTAGCTTGTCCGGACGCGGATAATTAGGAGGAGGCATCACGCCTACCCGAAGTTTGTTAACAACCTTCTCCCACACCTCAGGATTTTCCGCCAAGTTGGAAACATCTTCGGTGTCGAGTGTTAGGCCTAGATTACGAAGCTGGGTAGTCTGCAAACCCTCGTTGGCAGTGGCCACGCTGTTAACGACCCCTTGGTTGTGGCAGATGACGCAGTACTGATCGAGCAAGGCGCGATTTTGCGTATCGACAGTCCTAGACTCCGCGGCCCAGGATAGGTTTGTCGCCGCCATGGCTAGGCCAATAATGAGTATTCTGTTCATGTCATGTTCCGATCAAAACTCACAATTTAGTTGTTGCGCCCGGTCGGGTTCTCAACTGTGCCGCACTCATCGCCGAGATAACCATTTCCACCACAGTAGCTTAGATCTTGAAGCTGGATCAGTATACCGTCTGGGTCCGTGAAATATAGCTCCGGCGTGCCCTCAGCTGCACCGCCTCGGTCCGATCCGCGCATCGTAACGTAGGCTTGCAATGGCCCATCGGCACTTGATGCCCCCTCCAGCACGGTCAAGCCGTAGTCTTCCAGCACAGAGAAAATACGATCGACATCAAAATCAACCACCGCCATTGAGGCGTGGTGTATGCGACCAGCCAGGGGAGGCACCGCCGGCATAGCTAGGAACTGCTTGCCTGAGCCAATTCTCATTACTGGTAGAGCACCTTGATAGGTGTCTACCTCCATGCCGAATAGGCTCTGATAGAGCGCCATGGAGCGCGCCTGATCAGATACAAATAGAGTGAAATGATTGAGCTCATGCAGGGTTAGTAGCCCCGGACTGGGGGCGGGCTCAGGTGTCGCTAGGCAGTCTTCGCCTAGCAAACCGGCACCTCCGCAATAGCTCGTATCCTGCAATTGCACGACAATGCCATCGCGGTCGCCAAAGTACAGTTCCGGCGTGCCGCTGGCTGCGCCTCCAAATTCCTCTCCGCGCATTCTTACGCGGGACTGCATCGGGCCGGATTCAGTAGTCGCGGCGACGCCGTGTTCAGCGAGGATCTGCACGGTTCGCTCGTCATCGAAATTTTCAACCGCTAGGCATAGATGGTTGATTCGTGGATTGTCACTAGGCGATCCGCCAATGGCCATAAACTGTGGGCCGTCGCCGACCTGCAGTACGATAGTGTTGCCTTGCCTAGCAGCAATTGGCATGCCGAACAGGCCCTGATACCAAGCGAGCGAGGCGGCTGGATCGGACACGTTGATCGTCATGTGATTAATCGATTGCACGGGTAGAGGGGGGCTGATACTGGTGGCAGCACTGCTGCTGCCTGTCACCGCTAGTGCCGCGGCTGAACCTAAGAAAGTACGGCGACTAAACTGCTTGTTCTTTATATCATGGATTAATCGTTCGACGTCCACCACCATGGTTTACTCTCCCTTGAATTGCATCATTCTTATTATTGCGTCTTAGCTATGGATGATAAATGTAACGGTTGATTCGCCCGCTGCATAGTCGATTTTGGAGTGATGTTGAAATATGTTACAAATAGAGAGGCCAGTTGTTAAGAATAATGACACATTATGCAATCGTATAATGATACAAATTGAGGCCTGAGATCACTAGTTTGTGACTTATAACCACGCTGTTACAGTACAGTGGATAAATAATAAAAATTATCGTCTGGAGACCCTAATGTTTTCGCTTGAAAAATTACTAATTTCGAAAGACTCCCGATTTCAAATTTTTGGACGTGCTGCCTGTGTGACACTGCTTGCGCTGCTTTCACTAACGGTCTCTGCGCAGCCACAAGTTGGCAACGGCGCTATAGAAGGCGTAGTGCAAAGCGGCAATGCTAGCGAGGCGGGAGTTTGGGTAATCGCGGAGACGGATGACCTGCCGACTCACTTCATCAAAATAGTAGTTACCGACGAAGACGGTCGCTTTGTTCTGCCCGAGCTGCCTGATGCCTTATATAAGGTGTGGGTGAGAGGTTACGGTCTGGTTGATTCCAAGCCGGTATCCCTGCGAGTAGGTGCCGACGTTACTCTGAATACGTTTACCGCAGGATCTCCTGCCGAGGCCGCACAAGTCTACCCGGCGAACTATTGGTACTCCTTGCTTGAGGTGCCCGATGTCAACGAGTTTCCAGGCACCGGAGATAACGGCAACGGCATCTCCGAGGGCATGCGCAGCCAAGCTCAGTGGATCGACATGACGAAGCAGGGTTGTCAGCTGTGCCACCAACTCGGCAACAAGTTGACGCGCTCGCTAGATCATCTTGACCATCTTGGCTTCGAGACCAGTGTCGAGGCTTGGCATTACAGGACAGCTATTGGTATTCGTGGCCCTTTCATGAGCGCCTTTGCTGGCCGTTTCGGACGTGAGCGGGGTATGGAAATGTACGCCGACTGGACCGATCGCATCGCCGCTGGTGAAGTGCCATCTGCTCCGGAGCGTCCTAGCGGTGTCGAGCGTAATGTGGTTCTTACGCTGTGGGACTGGGGGAACGAATCCTCCTACATCCATGATGAGATTGTCACCGACAAGCGAGATGTGTCGATCAACGCGGGGGGTAAGGTCTACGGAGTCGATGGTGGACATGGGACACTGCTGGAGTTAGATACGCAAACCAACGAATACCGCACGATCGAGATTGCGGTAAAAGACAATCCAGACAATCCAGCGGTAACGCGCTTCGCTCAACAATTTCCAGTTCCTTCTGTTTTCTATGAGGACGAAGCCCTGTGGGAAGGACCGGCAGATCCACATAATCCGATGATGGATGAATTGGGCCGAATCTGGATGACGACGAAAGTGCGTGGAGACGTATTGCCCGAGTGGTGCCAGCAAGGCTCGTCCAATAAATTCGCTCAATACTATCCAACGCGAAGAAGCTCTAGGCAGGCCTCCTATTACGATCCGGCAACGGAGTCTTTCGGTTTGATCGATACCTGCTTTGGCACTCACCACCTGCAGTTTGCCAGCGATGAAGATCGCACACTGTATTTCAGCGGTGGTGGGGACGTGATGGGCTGGATAAACACCAAGCTATTCGACCGCACGGGCGATGAGCAGTTGTCCCAGGGTTGGTGTCCAATGGTAGTGGACACGAATGGCGATGGACGCATAACCAAACCGTGGAATCAGCCGGTCGGTGCCCTGCGTAGCGTTGGAGAGGGCGGCGGCGGAGAAGTGCTTGCCGACATTGACCCTACTCTGGACACGCGCATGAGTCCGGGTAGTTATGGTGTCATCGTTAACCAAGTTGATAATGTGGCATGGGGCGGTGGCACGGAGTTTCCTGGTCGTATCTACCGCTTCGACAAGGGAGACAATCCGCCGGAAACATGTATTACGGAAGTGTATGAGTTGCCAGTCATCGATGGAGAAGTTGAAGGCTTTGGTCCGCGCGGGATTGATGTGGACAAAAACGGCGTCGTCTGGACAGCTCTATCGGGTAGTAGTCATTTGGCAAGCTTCGATCGCAGTAAATGTGAAGTGATGAATGGTCCAACTGTTGTTGATTCTCAGCATTGCCAGGAGGGCTGGACTTTGCATGAAGTGCCTGGTCCCACACTTAAAGGAACCGACGTCAAGGCGGACTTTCATTACTATAACTGGGTAGATAATTTTAATACGCTTGGGCTTGGTGAAAATCTACCGATCGCTAACGGATCGGGTTCTGATTCCTTGCAGGTTCTAAACCCGGAAACCGGAGAGTGGGTCATCATGCGAGTGCCTTACCCGCTAGGGTTCTATTCTCGCGGTCTGGACGGTCGTATCGATGATCCTGATGCAGGGTGGAAAGGCCGCGGCGTGTGGGCAAACTATGGAACCAACTTCAATTGGCACACGGAAGGGGGCAAGGGCACGACCAGCAAGATGGTCAAGTTTCAAGTTCGGCCCGATCCTCTAGCCCATTAGGCTAGAGCGCGAGCCCCGAAGAAAGGGAGTAGGATCGAGTTAGGATGCCGTCATGTGTTTTTAGTCGGTCTCCATCTGATTCCAGTTTCCAAACCAGCAAGATAGCTGGCAATTATTATTACGGAGATAGAACCATGTCTAAATCTGCTAGAAGAATAATTCTGATCGTATCTTTACTGGGGCTAGTGCCACTGTTTTCTGCGACATCGCAGGCGCAGGTTGCTGAAGCTAGAAAGGCTGAAACTGAGAAGTTAATCTCACTTTCTAGGCGTCCAGCTTCTACCATGGATGGGCCGTATGAGATGGTTGAAAATTGGCCGACCTTACTTCCTGGTCAGGAATGGGGAGCCGCTATTGGACTGATTCCAGATGACACCGGTGGGCTTTGGATGCTGTTTCGTTCCGAGCCACCTATCAATTACGTTAATGCTGAAGGACAGATCACCAAGAGTTTCGGCGAAGGCATGATCGTTCAGGCGCATGGTTTCTGCATGGACAATGACGGAAACCTTTGGGCAGGAGACAGCGGCCCCTTCAGTGATGACCCCTCAACTGCCGGTCGCGGATTCCAGATTCACAAATTCAGCCCCGATGGTGAGCATTTATTAAGTCTTGGGCAGGCGGGTGTTTCGCGAGCAGGAACAGAGACGTTTATTGGCCCTACCGCGTGTTCTCTGATGCCGGATGGCAATATTGTAATCGCCGACGGCCACTGGCCGCGCCCTTCCAATGCACAGCAGGATGGCGATCGTTTGGTGGTAATAACGCCCGCGGGCGAGTTTGTCCGAGAAGTCGGAAAGATGGGGGCTGGCCCGGGTGAATTTATGGGACCGCATGCTCTGACCTACGATGCGCAGGGACGTCTGTATGTGGCAGATCGCTCCAACAACCGTGTGCAGATATTGGACGAGAATCTGGAGTTTGTAGACGACTGGAGACATTTCGGTCGACCCAGTGGTATCACGGTTCTGGAAGATGGAACCTTCGTGGTCGCTGACTCAGAATCTGGCGGACTTCTTGGGGGGCCGTCAATAGCTCCAGAAGGCGGCGGGCGCGTAGCACGAAATCCAGGCTTTCAGGTAGGCATTCGCATTGGGCAGACCAATGGCTCATTGCAATACTATATTCCCGGTACCCGACCAGAGGGCATGGCTGCTGATAATCTGGGAAATATTTTTGCTGGACTTACCGGTGGCTGTGACGTGAGCCCGTCGGGCGGATGTTTGCAGAAATGGGTTAGAAAATAATTTATTGCTTGGATTCGTAGGATAAAGTCTCAATAAAATGCAGCACGGCTTTCCAAGTCAAGATTATATAGGCGCTCACTCGAGGTGAGGCCTGCCCTGCGAGATAACAAGCTGAGGAATCATCGGAGCTTACAATAAGAAATGAAGCTATCTCCATTCACGTGTGCAATCCTCAGTCTGTTCTTAGCGGTTGGTCAGGCGGCTGGTCAATCGTCAGGCGATACGGATTCTATTGAACAGGTATTCAATAACGTGCGCATCATCATCGGTGACGGCACGGTAAT
The DNA here is from genome assembly GCA_028825335.1 of Gammaproteobacteria bacterium. Taxonomy (GTDB): domain Bacteria; phylum Pseudomonadota; class Gammaproteobacteria; order Pseudomonadales; family Pseudohongiellaceae; genus UBA9145. Next base: position 83,586 of record JAPKAI010000001.1, read on the forward strand.
TGAGCGGGGATCTGTGCTGATTCGCGGTGATACTATTTTGGCTGTTGGGCCAATGTCAGGCAGTGATGTTTCTGACGCCGCAGTTAGTCATGATCTTAGCGGGAAAACTATCATCCCTGCGCTCGTTAATACCCATGCCCATCTAGGTTGGGAGGCTTACGGAGATTGGGGGTCTAATTTATTTACCGAGGAAAACCTCACTGACCATCTCTACCGTCACGCCTATTACGGTGTAGGTACGATCATATCCACGGGCAGCGATAAAGAGGACGTCGCCTCACGGATAAAGTTGGAACAGTTGCGGGGCAACATCGGCGGAGCACGCTATCACCAATCGCCCGGCATGGGTTCTCCGGGCGGAGGGCCTAACCCTCGATTTACTGACGACCCCGACTACTGGGGAGTCAACCCGGTTGCCGATCCCGAGCAGGCGGTAAGAACAGTAAAAGAGCTAGCTGCAAACGGATATGGGATCGCCAAGATATGGGTGGACTCGCGAGACGAGCGTCGCGGGGCACAAGTAAAACTCGCACCGAAAATCTATAAGGCGGTTCTGGAGACTGCTTCGAATTACGACATGCGAATCATCGCCCATGCCACCACGCTGGATGACCATAAGTCTCTTGTTAATCTAGGCAACAGACGCTTCATCCATATGCCCTATGATAGGGAAGTGGACGATGAGTACTTGGAAATGGTTCGAGAGAATAATGTCTACATCGTTCCAACGCTGGGTATGGTTACCAAGCGCGAGCCCTACTATATTCCAGCATTTCAGGACCCCTTCTTCTACGATCAGGTGCCCGCGTCGGTGCTTGAGTCGCTGAATGACAACTACAAAGCTCCACCAGCTAATCAGAGCACAGAGTCACAGCAGCGCTCAGCTATGCTGGCTAGTAATCTCTTAAAATTGAAAGATCACATAATTCTCGGAACAGATGCGGGGGCGGTCGGTGATTTTTTCGGCTACGCCGACCACGTTGAATTAGAACTATTTGTGCGCATGGGCATGAGTCCGGCTGAGGCTATCGTTGCGTCGACTTCGCGTTCTGCTGAGGCATTCGGGCTAGATAGTGTAGGTAGCCTCAAGGCGGGAAAGGCAGCAGACTTCCTTATCCTCGATTCCAATCCGCTAGAAGATATTCACAACATACGGCAGATCTTTGATGTCTATCTGCGCGGCAAAAAAGTAGATCGGGAAGCACTAAAACAAAAATGGAGCCAGTAAGATGAACAATACACATTGCAATCGTCATAGGGTGTTGACGGGCACGCTAGGAGCTTTAATTATTTCCGCGTCTTTATTGGTTTCCGCGCAGGACGGCAACCGCGACGGAGAGTGGCCCAGCTATTCTGCCGATGCAGGCTCCACCAAATACACAAGCCTTAGCCAAATTGATAGCAGCAACTTCTCTGGACTCGAAATCGCCTGGCGTTGGCAATCCATAGATGGCGAGTTGGACTTCGAGGCCCTATTGGGTCCCGATGCAGAGGTAGGGTTCGGTCGACTTCAGGCGACGCCACTTATGATTGATGGGGTGTTGTATTTATTGACTGCCCTAAACCAAGTAGTTGCCTTGGATGCTGTCAGCGGTGAAGAGTTATGGCGCTACGATCCCGAAGTCTATATGTCTGGCGTTTCAAACAGCCCTCTTGGTTTCCATCACCGCGGAGTAGCCTGGTGGAGTGACGGCGGTGAGTCACGCGTGTTAATGACAACCAATGACGGTTTTATCATTTCTCTGAATGCACAGACAGGTGAACTAGACGCAGATTTCGCCGGCGGTCGCATCGATATGACCAATGATATTCCACGAGCTGAGCGTGATGTGCTCGACTACACGGGCGCGCAGCCCTTAGGTGGTGTGTCACCGCCTACTGTTGTGGGAGACGTATTGGTAGTTCAACACATCACCTCAAATCGTCCTCGCTTCAAGGAGCGTCCACCCACATGGGTTCGTGGCTACAACATCCGTACCGGTGAGCTGATCTGGACTTTCCATACCATCCCACAGGGAGGCGAATTTGGCGTAGAGACTTGGCAGGAAGAATCGTGGCGCTACACCGGCAATGGCGGTGTATGGACACAGATGAGTGCAGATCTTGAATTGGGCTACGTCTATCTCCCAACCGAAGCATCGACTAATGATTTCTACGGCGGCCATCGGCCCGGCGACAACCTGTTCACCCAAAGCCTAGTCGCTCTGGATGCCAGTACTGGCGATCGAGTCTGGCATTTCCAAATGATTCACCATGGTCTATGGGACTACGATACGCCTGCGGCTCCCAACCTGATCGATATCACTGTGGATGGAAGAGAGATCAAGGCAATAGCACAGGTAACCAAACAGGGATTTACCTACGTATTTGACCGTGCTACGGGGGTTCCTGTATGGCCCATTATCGAGAGGGCAGTACCTGCGGCCACCATCCCAGGGGAGAGAGCTTCCCCAACACAACCTTTTCCAACTAAGCCGCCGGCGTTTGCTCTGCAAGGGCTCACCGAAGATGACCTTATCGATTTCACTCCCCAGCTTCGTGCAGAGGCAGTACAAAGATTGCAGAATTTCACCTATGGTCCTCTGTTCACTCCACCCAGCCTGCCGCAGGGCAAAAAGCGTGGAACGATATTAATGCCGGGAGCAGGTGGCGGCGCCAACTGGACTGGCGCGGGTATCGATCCTGAATCCGGAGTCTTGTTTGTCCCCTCAAGGGATAGTGCAACAGTGCCTCGTATGGGAACACTGGATGGGGATGAGTCGAACTTCAATTACTTTCGATTGAATTTTTTGGGTGTAGCGGGACCGCAAGGCCTACCTATATTAAAGCCACCGTATTCCACAATTACTGCATTCGACATGAATAGTGGAGAAATACTGTGGCGAGTTCCAAACGGAGCCGGTTCGGCGCAAGTTGAAAACAGTCCGGCATTAGAAGGAATCGACCTTCCTCCGCTTGGCGGTGGCGGGCGTCATGCAGTGCTCGTTACTTCGAGCTTACTAATTCATGGACAAAATGCTGGCTATGGACCTTTGCTAGTTGCTCGCAACAAAGAAACTGGCGAAGAGATGGCAACAATTGAAATTCCAGCTAATCCAAGTGGTGCGCCGATGAGCTACGCGGTCGATGGTCGGCAATACATTGCGATTAGTGTTGGCAGCACGCCGGTACCGGAACTTGTTGTTTACGCATTGCCTTGATAAATCGGGGCAGGTTTTTGTTTTAGTTTGATTAGTAAATCTACCCTATTTTCGACTATCGGCGCATACCGAATGCCTCGAATCAGGTTATGCAGACGGGCTAGATTCATCGATAGCTGTCAATATTAGTAGACTTATTGTTCCAGTGAATCTATTGTTTTAGCAGATTTCCCACAAAACGATGATTGAGGAGGGATTTATGAGATTAGTACACAGATTAGCCCTGTTAGTTAGCGTGGTTGCGCTTAGCCTAGCTATGTCAACGCAAGCCCAAGACCGGGACATAACTTACAATTCCCACGTTGGTAAAATCATTAATGAGAACTGTGTCGTCTGCCACCGCGAAGGTGGCGTAGGCCCTATGCAACTTACAAATTTTGAACAAGTGAGGCCATGGGCACCGCTGATTCAACTCAAGGTGGCGAATCGCGAAATGCCTCCCTACGCCTATGACCACGGAATTGGCATTCAAGAACTGCAAGGTGACTGGCGTCTTTCAGAGGATGATATCCAGACGGTTGTCGCTTGGGTCAATCAAGGTTCACCCAGAGGTGATATCGATATAGTCCCCACAACGCCAGTTCTGCCGGGAACCGATGCTTGGAGTTTTGAGGCGCAATTCGGAGAGCCTAGCCTGGTCATCGCCTCCGTACCCATAGATATTCCCGCAGGTGGCAACGACCTGTGGCACAAACACTACGTGCCCACCGGTGTGACACAGCAGCGCTGTATCAAGGCAATGCAGGTGAAGCCTCGCGGTGACGCCAAGGCTGTAGTGCACCATTCCAACCCTGGGGTATTCATAATAGATGAAGAGGGCGAATACGAACGGCACAGCCAGCTCAGCGAATACGCCATGGGCAAGTGGGGTGAGATTATGCCCGATGGAGTCTGCCGTGAGATGCCAGCAGATTCGGCCGTTTTTTGGGACATTCACATGTTCCCAGGTGGCGTCGGAGCAACGGCGCAGGGCCTGGCGGTGAAAGATAACGTGGTAGAGCTGGGCATCTGGTTCCACGATGAGGGCTACGAAGAAGCCAAGCAACCATATAGGCAAGATTTGCGGGCGTATCAACTGCTAGACGGTTATGAGAATAATAACCTGATCATTCCACCGAACGGCTTTGCCATGACTCAGGGATTTCACTCCTTCGATCATCCTGTTCGTATCGACAGTTTTCAGCCCCATGGTCATCTGCGCATGAACGCAGCGTCTCTGGAAATTTTCTATCCAGAAACGGGCCAAACAGAGCAAATCAGTCAAATTTCAAACTGGAGCGCAACCTGGCACCACAGCCACCTCTATGAGCCTGATGTAGCACCTCTGCTACCTGTCGGCGCCGTGCTGGTAATAAAACAGTGGTATGACAACACTGCTTCGAACCCTAACAATCCTGATTCAGATATGTGGGTAGTTGGTGGTAGCCGTACCGGCGATGAGATGTCTCATGCCTGGATCGCGGTTACTCACCTCGATCAGGATGGTTATGAAAAAATCGCTGCCGAGCGCGAAGAGAAAGAAGAGCGTTCTCTGGCGGGCAATGACTGACGGCAAGTAACTGTAGAGAAATCCTTATGATTCTTCTCGCGCAGTATTAAAAAAGGCCGGTTGGACTGACTCTGACCGGCCTTTTTATTTGCACCGATTCATAAGGAGATTAGTATCTCTCAGACCGATAGCTAATGCATTGGGATTTGAGTAGCCCCGGCATTTCAGCAAGTTTTTCAGAGCGACGACAGCAATTTCACGTATAAAAATCTAGACGTGAATAGGGAAAATGACTGTTTCATCTGATGTCACTTTCCTAGATTCCAGGAAAACTATTCCTAATAGCAGGCATACTTAGAAATTCAAAAACCACGGTTAGTAAGTCATTATGAAGAAGATTTTTAGCATGATTCTTTCACTGGTTATAGTTTTAGAATCATGTAAAGAGCATTGCCGCTCCCTATAAATACCCGCGTAAGCTAGATTTTTAGGTGAGCTACCAAAGAGCATTAGCGGTAAAATACGGCGAATCGAATTGAGGAAAAAAGAGCAGAGAAAGAGAAAGCAGCTTAAGTTATACCTATTAAATACCAAGTGCCTAATTGTGGAATACAAAATGAAGAAATCATTGTTTAGTTTAGTTATTTGTTTTGGCCTGTTGCACCTTTCGTCAGCTAGCGCCCAGCAGGATTACACCTCAGCTCGGACTGAATGGGGTCACCCAGATCTACAGGGGGTTTGGAATTTTTCCTCTGACATTCCCCTGCAACGACCGACCCAATACGGCGAGCGCGAGTTTCTTACTGAGGAAGAGATTGCGGGAGTGCTGGCTAGACGAGTAGCAATAGATGATTTCTCTGACGCCGCTATCCCTAATGGCGGAGTAAACGAGGCCTATAACGATTTCTGGATTGAATCCGCTGGTATAGCAGATGTAGTACGCACTTCCATAATCGTTTACCCAACCGACGGTCGGCTGCCGCCTTTCGCCGAGGGGGCAGAGATTGTTTACGGTCGGCTGGCTCCAGATATTGAAGGAGAGCGGCCAGTGCGGGTAATCACAGGCGGAATCGGTAGCGATGGCCCCGAGGACCGAGGTTTATCAGAGCGTTGCATCGTGGGCTTTAATGCCGGGCCGCCAATCTCGCCTAGCCTGTATAACAACAATCTACAGATCGTGCAGGGTAGAGACCACGTCGTGATCATGACCGAAATGGTTCACGATGCACGCATAGTGCCATTGAATGCCCGAGTGCTCCTCGATGAGAACATTGGTCTATGGTCCGGTGATTCCCGAGGTTATTGGGAAGGCGAAACACTGGTTATCGAATCACGTAACTTTAATGGTCTTACGCAGTCGTTCGGCTCGGCGGGAACATCTGAAACCAAATTCTTGATTGAGAAACTTAGACGTACAAGCGAGGGTGCTATTGAATATGAATTTACTGTCGAAGATCCACTCGCCTATACAGACAAAATTACAGGAATCATTCCCCTGACTAAGGTTGCAGGACTTCTCTACGAATATGCTTGCCACGAAGGGAATTATGGCTTGACCAATATCTTGCGCGGAGCAAGAGTGGAAGAAGCCAGAGATTCTGAAAACGTACAGTAGATTGGAATCGTTCTTTTAGCCCCAGCTATTTCTGGCAGTCTAACTAGTAAAAAAAGTCTGGGCTAAGGTAAACTTTTTCCACGCTTATCTTTACCAATAAAAATAGGGAGATAGTCATGAACAAATTTACAAAATCTCTTCTCGCTACACAGATCGCTCTAGCGGGTGCAGTTGCAGTAGCACAGGATGACTAATCATAAGCGACTTACATTACCGAAGAACAATGGCAGATGGTGAACGAGCTCCCTGGGGTGGACAGACAGATCGTCAGCCGCGATATCAGTAAGTTAAATCTCTCCGTTGGAATCATCCATCGAGGGCCAGTCGAGCGCGCCAGCGGCCAGTCCACGCCAAACCCAGATCGTCCCTGCGGTGTAACAAGCAGCAACAGCAATGCGCGCGGCATTATGCACTACGATCAGACGGAAACGTATTATATCGCCTCTGGTTCTGGCACGCTGGTCACTGGATAGCCAAGCATGTGAAAGAGGGCGACATCATTATTCCAGCTGGGGCTCCGCATGGTTGGCTAGAGATGTCTGTGCATGTCGACTACCTGTCGGTGCGTCCCGATCCGGATCGGGTTCTCTTTGACAACTATATCAATCCAGCGCTGGGAAGTGATTTCAAGATTAAAACCGAGTAACTCGG
>JAPKAI010000096.1 GCA_028825335.1 Gammaproteobacteria bacterium
CGAGTGCTTTCTAATCGTGATTTTTCTGCCTTCTCGAAGCGCAGCAGGTTATAGAGGTTATTGTCTTCTCTTCCCGTCGCCGAAAGTGTGGCTAAGAATAGCTTGTTCTCGCCTTGCTGATTCAATCGCTGATGCCACAGCAGTAGCGACTTATCGTCCGCGCGGCTGGGTCGAGCGAGCCCGGGCAGGAATACATGATCGAACTCCAGTCCCTTGGATTTGTGAATGGTCATGATTTGCACAGGGTTAGCATCAGGAGCTACTGACGCACTAGAGACAAAGCTCCTCTGAATCTTCGCTTCGAATTCGACTAAGTTCTCTAAGCCACCTGCGGCCTCTGAATCCTTTAGGATTTCATAGAACCTTTCTAGGCTGTCGCGCTCAGAATCGGATCGAAGAATCTGTTCGCCACCGAGTTCGTCAAATGTTGTGCGGATCACGCGGCTTATTCTGGTCTGTTGCTTCGCCAAGAGAGCTCCGCGCAATACTGAGGTTAGCTTTATTATGCGCGTTAGACCGTCGCTACTGATCTGCTCGTTCTGTTTGTCGGCACATAGCTGCGTCATGCTTTCAAAGACGCTGATAGTGTTTTCAAAGTTCGCTACGACATGTAGATCCTCTAGGGATATTCCACACCACGGTGCCCTCAGGATGGCTAGCCAAGAAAGTCTGTCAGCCTGATTGCATACAGCACTTGTTAGACTGGTCAGATCGGTGATGAGCGGGAGTGTATCCAGCCTATCAATTTCATTGGCCAGCCAGGGGATCTCGGCCTCGCGAAGCGCCGGCAGTATGAATTTCAAGTGACCCCGGCTACGTATCAGTATCGCTATCTTGCGCTGAGAGTGCTGCTTGTGAAGACGCGATATCTCATCAGCAATATACGCTGCCTCCTCGATGTAGGCGTCATTCTTACCGTCTTCATCGTACTGATAGATGCGTGTCGACACGGCGGTCTCGATGTCCTTTGGATGTACCGCATGGGAGTGCGAGTAGCTCACCGCGCCGCGAGAGATGTCGTTCTGCTCGGGGAAGGCGCCAGAGAATACCGTGTTTACCCAGTCTACGACGCCCGTGTCCGATCTAAAATTCGCTAACAGGTCTATCGAGGTCATTGGGATGGGGCCTAGGCCACTTTCGCGTAGTTTAATGAATAGGCCCACATTGGCATTTCGAAATCCGTAGCAGGACTGCATCGCATCGCCTACAACGAAGAGTGTGCGCCCGTCTCGTTCTTCCCAGCCCGAGGTTAGCTTACGTAGTAATTCCATCTGCGAGGTCGAAGTGTCTTGGAACTCATCTACGAGTATGTGCTTTATCTGGTAGTCGAGGCTAAGCGCTAGGTCTGTAGGATTATCCTCAGTGCCTAGTGCGCGCAGGGCAGCTAGGCTTACCTGTGGATAGTCTATTTTGTTTTTCTGCGTAAACGCGAGTTCCAGCTGAGCCATTAGAGTTGGAAGCACTAGGGTCAAAGTGTTGAGAAAGTCCCAAGAGAGCTCGTCGTCGTTTGGAAGGGGTAGCCTGCGAAGATAGTCCAATGCCTGTAAGAGTTCGGGCGGCTCAGCCATCGACTTCAGCAGTGCCTTCATGGCCTCCTTCTTTTCTTTTTGTAGTGCCTTCTGTTCTTTGTCGCCTGACTGCGGCGGAAAGCCTTCGCCTTTTCTAACATCTTTACGAAAGGCTGTGCCAGTCTTAACAAGAAACAGGCGGGTCAGACCGATCCATGTGTTCAGATTTGTATGGCTGCATTCAGGCAGATCGTTTAGATCACTACAAAGCAGCAGATCCGATTCGATCCCCTGTTCGCTAAGATTATTGGTTGCGTACCGAAGCAGCGGCATTAATTCAGCAACGTAAGGCTCTAAAAGTGATTGTGCGTTCTCGATGGATTCTTCAATCAGTTCCAATAAGTTTGAAATTAGATAATCCATAGCGAGTTCAGGAGAGCTTGCAACACCTACGATATCGCCAATCCATTGCTCGCGCTGCTTCAACAGGTTTGTAAGGAGGGTTTCTAACTTTTCGCTATCGTTGTCGAAGTGCAGCATCAACTCGCCAATAGCGTTAGAGATGGGCAGGTCTTCATCGAGCAGTTTTAAACTGTTTCGAATCGCAAGGTGGTAGCAGTCATCGATCTGTTCGCTTATTTGCAGTGGGCCGCCAAAATTGGAGAGTATGGGGAGCTTGCTTGCTAGAAAATTGCAGAAACTATCTATCGTCTGAATGCGCAGCCGGTTTGGTGATTGCTGCAGCTGCCAAGACTCTTTTTTGTCCTGCTCCAGCACGCTGCTGGCGATCTTATATCTGTCACGGTCTAACTGAGTGTCTATGCTGTTGGGGTCGATCTGTTGCGCCCATTCGAGCGTATTGAGAATCCGCTGCGCCATCTCATTGGCTGCTTTCTTGGTGAAAGTTATAGCTAATACTTCTTCTGGGTATTGGCAGGCAGCGAGTAGCTTGAGAAAGCGCAGGCAGAGTAACTCGGTCTTACCTGAACCGGCTGGGGCCTGCACGGCAATGGAGCACGTAATATCCAGCGCGTTTTGGCGCGCATCAAAGTCGATGATTTTTTTTCCCGTGCTTGTCATATCTCGTCTTCACTCAAGAGTATCTGGCTCTGATCTGTTTCGGCTATTCGGCATAGCGGGCCTAACTCGCAATATTGGCAAGTAGTGCTGTGGGTTGGAGCTACGGCTATAAGCCCTGATTCGAATTCTTCCGCTAGCGCGTGGATGCTCCTATTCCAATGGTCTTGCAGTGCGGACCAGCCGCCTTCAAAGTTCTTAGCCTGATTGTTGACTTTAACCTCAGCGCCAAAATCAGTTAATTCCATGGGGCTGATCAGGCCGATGTTCTCGGCGTTGAGTTGGAAGATGAGTGTGGCGCTAACAGGCTGATCTGTGTCTTTGCTGACTGCAATCTGATACAGCGGGAGCTGCAAGTCATCCGGTCTATCATCAAACCATTTGTAGTTAGTAAATTTTCCTGTCTTATAATCGATAAGGGCCACAGAGCCATCGATCAATTGATCTATGCGATCTATACGCAGGTTCAGTGAGAGTTGCGAATGTTGCCAAGTCATACTCTTTTCGCTATGCAATATGGTGAACTCGCTGCGCTGCTTCTCCAGTAGCAGAAAGCCCTCTAACAAATTCGTTAACCGACCTTGTTCAAGCTGTGAGAAGGCAGGGGTCATTGTTTCGGGGTGAAGTTTTCTGAGATAGTCGATAGCGATCTCTGCGCCTTTCGCAGTTAATTCTCCTGACTGGGAAGGGGACAGGCTGTGCAGTTTTTTTGAATCGCCTAGTTGTAGGCCGATTTCTTCTAGAGCCTTATGGAGGGCATTTCCTCTAACTAATGAATTCAAGCCATAGCTAAATTCATCCAGCCCCTTTGCCTTCAAACGATTCCTAGCGAAGGCCCTAAAGGGACAGTTGGATTGGTTGCTTAGCAAGCCAGTTCCGCCGGACACTTTTTCGTCGGCTAGCAGTGGAATGTGAAGTGCTTCTTCATGCCTCTCTAGAGTGTTAGTAATTCGATTGCTCGAATTTTCTTCGACAATAATCTGATTAGCATTGACTGGCTCGAATGCTATCTCTTTAAGCAGGGCGCTAGGCCTGATGGAGAGCTCTTCTTCTAGCGTGTGATGACTAACCACCATCTCTGCTTTGGTATTTTTCCGAAGTGAGATCAATTGTGTGAGCGCGGTATCTAATTGCTGTTGGTTGGAGCTTCCGGGCATGTCCAGTTTCTGTTGTAGGCCATAGGGCAGAAACGCCACTGGCTTTATTGCCTCCGGCCAGTTTCTGTCATCTACGGACAATATCCACACGAAATCGAACAACAGGTCCTGTGACTCGTCGATATCCACGAGGGAAATCTGCCGACGATCATCAAAGTTTATATTCACATTGGATTGCTTCAGAAAAGTCTGCAACTTCCCAAGAGCGCTTGCTAAGGAAATAGTGCCCAGCATTTTTGATGAGGCCGCAAAGCGCTGGCTGCAGTGCTGCCAAAGTAAGCTTTGCCGTCGATTGTGTTCGGCTGAGGAGTTGCCGGGCCAGCCTAGGAGTTGTAATTGCTTGCTAAACAGCTGCAGCCATTGTCGTAATGGCTGATGATTAGGTTCGTGTCTACCGAGTTCGCTAAAGGCGAGTAAGGACTGGGCTAGGATAGGGCAGTGATGGCTGCGCTCGTTCTGCAACATGAATGAACGTAGTTGAGTGAGGCGAACCTCTGCTTCGGTGTTTCCTCGAAGCTTTATCTCCAGGGCAATACGTGCTTGCAGTTCGCCCTCAGCTCCAATTAGATTTGGTAACTGCAATAATTTACAGAAACGTTCGCTATCTATTAGTTCAAAGTTGAGCGCGAGTAATGACAAAGCGACACTAAAGTCCTGCAATTCGTCGAGCGTGTCTGTGCTGTGATAGCGATTAAGATGATCGGCTATATCGAATTTCTTGCTATTGTTGGCGTTACTGTTTCTAAATAGCGTCTCTTCGATCATAGGTTCTAGGGAACGGCTATGGTCAACCACAATGCCGATGTGCGCGTCTGTAAACTCTCTGGCCTTGCCCTGGCACCAGTCTATACAGGCATCAATCTCTGCGCCGCGGCTCTGATAACTGCGATAAGTATTATTTCTACTGGCGAAGACGGGGCCTAACTGTGTGTCTTGGGTGGTATCGCGCGGCCACTCAAGCTCGCAAACGCGAGCGAGGGCGTCGAACAGTTCTACGTATAAAGGAGGAGGCTTGTTGAAATTAATAAGTGCGATCTTGTGCGGCAGTATCGGTTTAAGCTCTTCGATATGCTTTGCAATTACCCTACTTGCGTCACTAAGACTTACGGCATTGATTTTTTTGCAGCGCGCCTCGAATTGCTCGCTCCAATCTAGAAACGTTTGAAAGTCGACTGCACCCTTATAGCGTTCCGTCTCGCTGTTCGCCGCAACGTCCCATTGTTGAAAGAATCGATAACTGCGTGCAGCTGAGTTTGCAGTTTCTTCGATATTGAGAAGCGGGTATTTCTCATAGCTGGATCGTACTATTTGTAGCCAGGTCTCCTGTTCGTCGAAGCGGCCTAGTAGCTGCGTCTCATTGAAGGGGGCTATTGCTTGAGATGCTGCGAGTTGCCATAGTTGTTGAATGTAGATATCGATTGCAAAGACAGCGGGTCGCTCCCAGGTCTTTGCTTTCTCGCTGCTACTTTGAAAGCCACTGGCGTATTCGCGCAGGATTCCGTCTACGCCTGCGTTGTTAGGCGTTAGTAGCGTGAAGCCATTGCTGAGCAGTGGTAGTAGCGCATCGATGTTAAAACGGCGGATAGCGATGGGTCACCGTAGCCTGTTGAGGTGTGACGCCCAGGCCAAGAACTCTTCTCTGTTGCCACGGTAGATGACACGATCGAGTTTCTTGTTCATCTGGTAGTCGTACATGGGGTCGTAGTATTCGGATAACAGCCGTTCTATCCATTGCCTGTGTAGCGCTTCGGATTCGGCAGGATCATAGTGGGTAAGTGCCTGCTCCATCGTGGCATTCAGTTCAGCATGGGTCTCAAAGCCGAGCCGACGCTGTATTCGCTCTAGACTCCCTAGTAGAAATGCAGAGAAATTCTCCTGAGCGGCATCGGCGTCGTCGTTCTGGAAATCCTGAAAATTTGAGTAGATGTAGTCTTTGTAGATCGTTTCTACTCGGGTCTCCATATCTTCTTCAAGCATGGCGATAGGAGAGGCTGTCATTTTGTCATGGAATTCTTTCGGAATAGACATCGAGCCGATAGATCTGCTTTCGTCCTCAAGAAAGAGTTGCTGTGCATTCTCGAAGGGTAGTTTTAGTAGGGCTATAGCAAGTTGGTTCTCGAAATCGATTTGACTAGGCTGACCCTGGATACGCTTGCCGAAAGCAGATCCGCGATGGTTGGCTAGGCCTTCGAGATCGATGCTGAAATTCAGCGAATTGAGTAGATGCGTCTTGGCGCTTCCTGTTTTGCCGCCAATGATCATGAACGCAGAGCTTAACCTAACCGTTTCTATGGTATCGATCAGGAAGCGCCGCAGTGCTTTATAACCGCCCTCTACCAGCGGCACTTCGGTATTCAGATCTGCTAGCCATTGCTGGGCTGTTTGAGAGCGTAATCCGCCGCGGAAGCAATACACTATCGCAGAAGGATTCGCGTTCAGGAAATTCTGCCAATTGCTGAGCCGCTGTTCTTTGCGCTCTCCGCTGACTAGTTCATTCCCCAGATTAATCGCGGCTTCTTTGCCTGCATTTTTATATTTCTTGCCAATCTCGTGCCGCTCAGTATCTAAAAGCAGCGGCAGGTTAATGGCATTAGGAAATGCGCCGTGTTCGAATTCGAGCGGTGCGCGAACGTCTATCAACGGCCGATCTTGAGTGAAGAGATTTTTGAATTCTGGTTCGCGAAGTAGTAGAGGCATCTAGGTGCAGGCACGTATTTAAGAGAATCAGTAATTGAGCTGTTTCGTAAAGATTAAGTGTAACACTTAGGCCTATTAAGCCCTAGGGCATCAATACGCAATACTAATACCAAGAGGGCTTTGCGCAAGCGCTCGGCACGCCGTATCATCGACAGGGCGGCAGTAGCTGATAGTTAGCAGCAGGGACTAATTAGTGCGGGAGTAGAGCGATCTCAAACGGTGGTAGTAATAAACAGGGCGAGACTATCGACCCCTTTGATATGGTACGCAAGATCAAGGGTCGCGGGCCAGCACCGGTGCACCTATGGGATCCGCCATTCTGTGGCGACATGGATATGGTTATCGCTAGAGATGGCAGTTGGATCCACGAAGGAAAACCGATTCGCCGAGCTGCCCTCGTTGAGCTTTTCGCTTCGGTTCTAAAAATCGCAGAAGATGGCAAATACTATCTGGTAACGCCCGTAGAGAAAGTTAGGATACAAGTCGAAGACTGCCCCTTCGTGGCTCTGGATATGGATGTTGAGGGAAAACGTAGCCAGCAGAATCTTATTTTCACCTCGAATACTGGTGAGAAGGTCATAGCAGGAAAAGACCATCAGATTGATATTCAAATTCATCCAGAGACAGGTGAACCCCATCCTATTCTTCACGTTAGAAGAGGGTTAAATGCATTAATAAATCGAGCCGTTTTCTATCGCTTAGTTGATCTTGCGGTGCCAAGTGACGCCGAAACAGGGCGCTCGGATATGGGTATCTGGAGCGGCGGGCAATTCTTTACTCTGGACTAGCGGGGTTCTATGCAGCCCAAGTCTTAAAATTGGCTACAGAAACAGCTCTCTCAGTTGACCTAAACCGCTAAAAACGGCATTATTGCCACCTTTTTCGGGCCGTGAAAAAGGATTTTTCTGGGGCCTGGCTTAGTTCATCACTAGTGATAAAAAGCTAAACCATTCTTGTTAGACACCACTATGGAGAATCCATGAAGATTCTTGTTGCGATAAAGCGCGTCGTTGATGCGAACGTTAAAGTTAGGGTTAAGGGCGACGGCACTGGCGTCGATCTTACCAATGCCAAGATGGCGATCAATCCATTCTGTGAGATTGCTATTGAAGAGGCGATCCGAATCAAAGAGTCGGGCGCGGCAGATGAAGTCATCGCTGTATCGGTAGGGCCTCAAGTTAGCCAAGAGCAAATTCGCACTGCGCTGGCATTGGGTGCCGATCGGGGAATACTCGTTGTGACTGATGAGCAGGTAGAACCACTGGCGGTTGCCAAGATCCTCAAGACGATAATCGACAAAGAGGGTATCGATCTCGTCATTCTAGGAAAACAGTCCATCGATACTGATAACAATCAGGTAGGGCAAATGCTCGCGGCGCTGTGTAATTACCCGCAGGGCACATTTGCCAGCAAGGCCGAAATCAAAGACGGCAAGATCGAAGTGACACGCGAGATCGACGGTGGCGAACAGACGGTGCTACTTAGTCTGCCAGCAATCCTGACTACTGATCTGCGTCTAAACGAGCCGCGCTATGCCTCATTGCCAAACATAATGAAGGCTAAGAAGAAGCCAATAGATACCACCACGCCTGCAGAGCTAGGTGTCGATATCACATCGAAGCTTCAGACTCTCAGCATTGCCGCGCCAGCAGAGCGAATTGCGGGCATTATTGTCGAGTCTGTCGAAGAACTCGTTAACAAATTGAAGACTGAAGCTAAAGTCATATAGGTGGTGAGCATGTCAATTTTAGTAGTAGCAGAACACGATAACGATTCGATCAAGACAGCCACTCTGAATACAGTCACAGCGGCCCAGGCCATCGGCGATGATGTTCATGTACTAATTGCCGGTTCGCTCTGCCAAGGTGCAGTGACGGCAGCGGCAGAAATCGCTGGGGTTACGAAGGTGATTAGTGCAGACAGCGAAGCCTATGCGCATCAGTTACCTGAAAACGTAGCGCCTCTTCTGGTTGAACTTGCGAAGAATTACTCGCACATCTTGTCCGCGGCGACCACTACTGGCAAGAATCTCATGCCTCGCGCGGCAGGGCTTCTAGACGTGGCACAAATATCTGACATTGTAGAAGTGAAGAGCGAAGATACCTTCGTGCGCCCTATTTACGCGGGTAACGCGATGGCTACGGTACAGTCATCTGATTCGGTCAAGATGATTACTGTTCGAACTACAGCCTACGCTGAAGCTGCGAAGGGTGGCACTGCCAGTATCGAGAACTATGACTTCGTCAGCAAGCAGGAAGTGGCTACTTTCGTTAGCGAACAGCTTTCGGTCTCTGAACGTCCTGAACTGACTGCGGCATCTATAGTAATCTCTGGCGGTCGTGGCATGCAGAACGGCGATAATTTCGTCCTTCTGGAGAAGGTCGCAGACAAGTTAGGGGCCGCAATCGGTGCTTCTCGAGCTGCGGTTGATGCGGGCTTTGTGCCAAACGATATGCAGGTAGGTCAGACAGGCAAGATCGTCGCTCCTGATTTGTATATTGCGGTAGGTATTTCTGGTGCGATTCAGCATCTTGCCGGCATGAAAGACAGTAAGGTAATTGTTGCGATAAACAAAGATGAGGAGGCGCCGATTTTTCAGGTCGCCGACTATGGTTTGGTAGGCGATTTGTTTAAGGTGCTTCCCGAATTAGAGGCTGCTCTTTAGTTGGCCGCCGGCTTTGCAACTTTACATTTGAGGCACACATAAAAAAGCCCGGGTAACCGGGCTTTTTTATGTAACTCGTTTGACTCAACGAGTAGCTATTTAGGTCAACTATTCTCCCTCATCTTGTTCCTTTTGAGCTGCCATCGCGCGACGTTTAATTTCGCGTGGGTCGTTAGCTGCGCGACCACCAGTAGATGCCGGTGCAACCGGTGTGCTGCTTGGTGCAGGCTTGCTCTGGTGTACAGGTGCCGGACTAGGGCTGGAAGCCTTAGGTTCTGTTTTAGCTGCTGCCGGTGTTGGAGCCGGTGCCGGTGCGCTATCTGCCTGAGGCTGCTGAGCTGGCTTTTCTGTAGGCTTAGGCTTCGGTGCAGCGTTGTTTTCACTCGGTGCCTGCGGGGCTGCTTGTGCTGGGGCAGGTGCTGCATTCACAGGTTTTTCCTTTGCTGCTGGAGCTGTGCTTGTAGGCTCTACTCTAGGGCTTGCTTGAACATTCGCAGAAGGCTGGCTAGTCGTCTCGTTATTAGCGGCTGGCTTTACGCTCTGAGGAATAACTGTCTCGGAGCTGCTGGCTCGAGTATTTGCAGCAGCGCTCTCGTTAGCATTCGCATTTTCATTGGACCCATTACCACGACGGCCGTTACTAGATCTGTTGTCAGACTGGTTCGACTGCTGTTGTGGTTGCTGGTTACCATTGTTCTGCAATTCTGGTACTGCCTTGTTGCCATTTACTTCTGCGGCTGGAGTTGTCTGCTG
>JAPKAI010000097.1 GCA_028825335.1 Gammaproteobacteria bacterium
TGAATAGGGCAACAAACATCAAGGCAAATTTAGTTGATTGAGAGAATTTCATGTCGTCTCCTAAGGAGTATCTAGTGGAAGTCTGTGCTTTTGCTGCTTTATTCCAATTTTTTCTTGGAATTATAGTGCGTTAAAAAGAGGGCGAAGGATAACGTAATTGAGGATCTAAAGCCAACGGGTGATTGCCATTAGCTGCTAAATAATTCGAGGAAATGCTGCTATATCAATCCAACTCACAGGGTCTGTGCCATTCCGAGCAATCGCTCGATTATTGCTTATCAAGAACTGAGAATAATGGTAATCTTTGATCACTTCAATTTCTATTCACAAATTCTAATTAAACACGCCACTCGCTGCGACTAGCTGCTAAGCGTTATGATTGGGGCAGTTTTAGCCCGGAACAACAGGAGATTTACATTGAACGCTGACTTTACCGCTGAAGAACTGCAATTCGAGATCGAAGTTCGAGAGTTTCTGCAGAACGATTTCCCAGCCGAATACCGCGAAAAGGTAGATGCAGGCATTCGTCTGAGCAAAGATGAATTGGTGCACTGGCAGAAAATTCTCTACAAGAAAGGCTGGGCGGCGCCCAATTGGCCGGCTGAAGATGGGGGCACAGGCTGGACCGCAACTCAGAAGCATATCTTCGCGACTGAGATGGGGTTGATCGGCGCGCCAGAACCCGTCCCTTTTGGGATGAAGATGGTGGCACCTGTCATCATGGCCTACGGCTCGGATGAACAGAAACAGAGGTTTCTGCCAGATATTCTCGAGAGCAATGTGTGGTGGTGTCAGGGATATTCAGAGCCTAACTCGGGTTCAGACCTGGCTTCACTGAAGACATCTGCCGTGAGAGACGGTGACGAATACGTTGTGAATGGTAGTAAGACCTGGAATACCTACGGGCAATATGCAGATTGGATCTTCTGCCTAGTACGCACCGACACCAGCGTTAAGAAGCAGGAAGGTATTAGTTTCTTGCTAATCAATATGAAGACTTCGGGGATCACTCTTAAACCGATAGTGTTGTTAGACGGTCACGCGGAGGTTAACGAAGTATTCTTCGATGACGTTCGGGTGCCTGTCAACAATCTGATAGGCGAAGAGAACAAGGGCTGGACCTATGCCAAGGTATTGTTAACTCATGAGCGCACGAATATTTCGGGCGTTCCTCGTGGCAAGCGTCGCCTCGCCGCGCTGAAGCGATTGGCAGGTAATACCGACGATGGCTTCGGTGGAACGATGCTTGCGGACGCGGCATTCAAGATGAAGCTCGCCGAGGTTGAAATCGAGCTTCAGGCCTTGGAATATTCAGAGCTACGTACTCTGGCAGCATTGAGCGTAGGTAAGGCGCCTGGCCCTGAATCGTCGATCCTAAAAATTGTAGGCACAGAACTGGCCCAGGAGATGGATGAAATGTTCGTCGATCTGGCTGGCTACAATTGCCTACCCTTTGTGCCTGAGCAGTTTGAAGACGGCTTCCAGGGTGAGGCAATTGGCCCCGGAAACACCGCGGCTGCAGCACTGACCTATTTTAATAACAGAAAGCTAACGATATTCGGTGGCTCGAATGAAATTCAACGCAACATTATCAGTAAGGCTGTATTGGGTCTTTAGTGAGCTTGAAAGAGTGTCGACTAAGATTTTAAGCTGAAATTGTAAACAGATTTAGAGAGGAATTATTGTGGATTTTTCGAACACTGAAGAGCAACAAATGCTGCAAGAAAGCGTGCAGAAATTTGTGCATAAAAGTTATGACTTTGATACACGCAACCAGATTATCGCCAGCGAGAAAGGATTCAGCCAGGAAAACTGGGATCTCTTTGGTGAGCTAGGTTGGTTGACCGTTCCCTTCAATGAAGAAGATGGTGGCTTTGGCGGATCTGCCGTAGACCTCGTGGTGATGATGGAAGAATTCGGTAAGGCGATGTTGGTTGAGCCCTTTATTGCAACTGCCGTACTTGCAGGTTCAGTGATAAGCAAGCAGGGCAGTGCGCAGCAGAAGGCTGAGCTACTCCCTAAGATTATGGAAGGCAAGATGCAGTTGGCCTGTGCCTATGCGGAGCAAGGCAGTCGCTTCAATCTCGCACATATCAAGACATCGGCTACAGTAACTGGCGACACTGTCGTGCTAAATGGCAGCAAGACCGCAGTTTTGAATGGTTCGAATGCCGAGATCTTGTTAGTTGTGGCGCGCGAGTCGGGCGCGACAACGGATAGCGAGGGTATCTCGGTGTTTATGGTAGATGCTGCAAGCGCAGGCGTCTCGATTCAGGCCTTCGCTAATGTGGACGGGAAGAAGTCTGCAGAAATCAGTTTGATCGACGTCAGTGTGCCTGTTTCACAAAGGCTGGGATCTTCAGGCACTGCCTTGCAGGCATTGCAAGATAGCGTAGATCGCGCCACGCTAGCAGTAAGCGCCGAAGCAGTTGGGGCAATGGAATCGTTGTTACACAAGACTGTCGAGTACAGTAAGACGCGCAAGCAGTTCGGCACGGCCATCGGTACGTTCCAGGCTTTGCAACACCGCATGGCAGATATGTTTATCGAATGCCAATTGGCGCGTTCAATCGTGATCATGGCAGCCATGAAGTTAGACGGCGGCGAAGACGCGATAGAAAAAACCAAGTCGATTTCTGCTGCGAAGAGCCGCATCGGCAAGGCGATACAAAAAGTTGGTCAGGAAGCTATTCAGATTCATGGTGGTATAGGCATGACTGAGGAATTAGATGTTGGTCATCTTTTTAAGTCGGTTACCGCTGCGGAAATCATGTTTGGTAATACTGATTTCCACTCCCAGCGATTCGCGTCGCTCTAAGAGAAGTTTTCATGACTCTCTCTAATAATCCCCATAATTGGCTATCTACGCCGTGAGCGAACTTATATTAGTTCGCCACGGGCAGGCGTCATTCGGCAAGGCTTCTTACGACAAGCTAAGTGATAAAGGTGTCGAGCAAGTTAAGATTCTTGCGCGGCACTGGCACGACATGGGTGAGCAGTTCGATCATGTCTATTGCGGCACACTGCTGCGTCAGAAAGAGACGGCCAACGAGTTGCTTTCCTTAGTCAAAGGCGCGCCTACGGCCTCTATAGAGACCCCGGCATTTAATGAATACAACGGAGATCCCTTGATGCGCGTGTATCTGCGTGACCACGCAGCAGACGATGGCTTCGATACGCCTTTCTCTTGGCCTATAACCGATGAGCGACTATTTCAAACCGTATTCGAGGCTGCCTGTGCGAAGTGGATTCGAGGTGAGCTGAAGCCAAGTTCGGAAGATGCTAACTTCGAATACTGGGAAAATTTTCAGCATCGCGTCTATACCGCGGTCGATGAAATCATGGTCAGGCACAACAGCGGCTCGCGTGTCTTAATTTCTACCTCTGGCGGTGTTATAGCCATGGTGCTGCAAAGAGTATTACAATTTCCTGATCAAGCAGTTATCACGACAAATTGGCTGGTGCGCAATAGCTCCGTGAGTCGTGTTATATACGGGCAAGGAAAGGTATCCTTGACCCAGTTCAATAGCCTGCCCCATCTCGAACGACCGGGCTTGCAAGAAATGATCACTTACAGATAAAGCAAAGGATTTCGCTTTGACGAATAACGAACTAGTCGATCAAGCCGGCAGTATACGCGAGGGTGAGGAGTTAGATCTCGATTGTCTTCGTCAATACCTAGAGCCTGTGCTCGGCAGTGCTGTGACAACCTTAGAGGTTAAGCAGTTCCCTGGAGGATTTTCCAATCTTACCTATCTGTTGAGTAGCGGGGATGATAAGTGGGTGCTGCGCAGACCACCCTTCGGTAGCACCGTAAAATCAGCTCATGACATGTCGAGAGAGTTTAAGATTCTATCGGCTCTGCAGAAAGTCTATTCCTACGGACCAGCGCCCATTCATTTCTGTGAGGATCACGAAATCCTTGGCTGCGATTTCTACCTGATGTCCTATATTGAAGGTTTGGTTATCCGCAGAGAATATCCGCATAGCCTAAATCTTAGTCCGGACCAGATTCGTCAGCAGCTCTTCAATTTCTTCGACGTATTAAGCGAGCTACACTCAGTTGATCTTGTTGCAGCCGGGCTCGACACCTTCGGCCGACCCGAAGGCTATGTCAAGCGTCAGGTAGAGGGTTGGTGCAAACGTTGGGGCGATGCGGTAACGCCGGACACGATTAACTGTGATTCAACCATGCAGTGGTTGCACGACAATATGCCGGTCCAGAGCGGCAAGGCTAGCGTTATTCATAACGATTATAAGATGGATAATGCGATCTTCTCCGCTGAGAATCCGTTGAACGTGATTGGCGTTCTAGATTGGGAGATGGCTACGGTTGGTGATCCGTTAATGGACCTAGGTTGTACCCTTGGTTATTGGGTCGAAACAGGGGATCCCGACTTCTTTCGCGAGTATAGAACGATGCCAAGTGATATCGAAGGTGCGCCTACCCGTGCAGAGATTGTCGCTCGCTTTCAAGAGAGGACGGGCATTGCGGTTGATAACTTTCCGTTCTACTTTTGCTTTGGTCTGTTTCGGCTCGCAGTGATCGGTCAACAGATCTACTATCGCTATTATCAGGGTCTAACCAAGGACAAACGCTTCGCGATGATGGTTAAGAAAACCCATATCCTACAGCAGATGTGTGAGCTGATTATGGCTGGAAAAGTTACCACATAAGGGATTTTTCTATCGACGCGTTGTAGAACATTTCTATTTGTACATTGCTAGAATTAGGATTAATAAAAATGACTTTCGATATTGGTGAACTCTTTTCAGTAGCAGGTAAAGTGGCAATAGTCACCGGTGGTTCCAGGGGTATAGGCAAAATGATCGCCGAGGGCTATGTTGCCAATGGTGTAAAAACCTATATCACTGCTCGTAAGAGAGACGCTTGTGAGGCAACTGCCAAAGAGTTATCCGTTCAGGGTGAGTGCATTGCGATTCCAGCGGATCTATCTACCAAAGAAGGTAGAGACTCTTTCGTGAATGAAATTAAAAAGCGCGAACAGAAGATCGACATACTCGTAAACAATGCAGGCGCTGCTTGGGGCGCTTCCTTCGAAGAATATCCAGACGAAGGCTATGACAAGGTTATGGATATCAATGTGAAGGCGATATTCACGCTAACTCGCGACCTAATGCCCCTACTTTGTAAAGATTCAAGCCCTGAAGAGCCGAGTAGAGTTATCAACATAGGCTCCATAGATGGACTGCGTGTCTCTTCTATGGATAATTTTGCCTACGGAGCGAGTAAGGCGGCCGTGCACTTCCTCACTAAGAATTTGGCAGTACGATTGGCGCCAAAGGGTCTTACGGTGAATGCGATCGCACCAGGCGCATTTGAGAGCCAGATGATGGATCACACATTGAGTAAGTTCCGAGACAAGATAGAAGAAGAAAATCCGCTAGGTCGAATAGGTCGCCCAACTGATATGGCAGGGCTGGCGCTGTTTTTGGCCTCGAACGCCTCCAAATATATGACGGGGCAGGTGATAGCTATCGACGGCGGGCGCAACTTGGGCTCCCGCTAGCTTCTCTCCCCTATCGATTCCATCCGGGCTGATTCCCATCCTTGCAGGCTGACTTAAGTTATCTGGCGCCCACAGAAGGGCGTTTTGTCGCGAAACCCCTTCATTGTCGTGCGCTTCAATGGTACTTTTACCGCTCTTTAGTATTCGTCGATAAGAGTAGCCTGTGAATCCAGTTAGCCTTCCTAAAATAGTCGTAGTCTGTGTCGCCTTCGTAAGCGGATTCTGCATCATGACGGTGGAAATGTTGGGTGCGCGTATCATGGCGCCGTATTTTGGTGGAAGCATTTCCGTTTGGGGCAGCCTCATTACGGTTTTTATGTTGGCGTTATCTGTGGGCTATCTAATCGGCGGTCGTCTCTCAACGCGCAATCCCAATCCCAAGACATTCGCGCTCTTTTTTATTGCCGCGGCTATCTCATCAATTCCGATTATAATCTTCGCCGATGCGATTATGCGGCCGATATTTCTGATGATAGAAGACCCTCGCTATGGATCATTGTTTGCCTCTATCTTTCTGTATTTTATTCCTACAAGCATACTTGGGATGATCTCACCTTATTCGGTGCGCCTGATGGTGGACTCACATGAACACAGCGGTCATATGGCGGGCCTGTTATTCTTCGTCTCTACGATCGGTAGTGCAGGTGGAACGCTAGCAACTAGCTTCTATTTTGTCTTGTGGTTCGATGTAAATCAGATTCTCTGGGGCGCCGTTGCTGTGCTGCTGCTGGCGGGCTCAGCAATTCTTCTTATCAATTATTTATTGCAAAAAAGAGCTGCAGACGCTCAGGTTTCTCGCTATGAAAAACAAACTTAGGCTACTGCTTTCACTCTGGTCTGTGCTGGCGGTTGCGCAGACCGTCATTGCAGCGGAAGTAATTCATGAAGAAAAATCGCTCTATCGTGATATCAATGTTGTGCAAACAGGTGACCGACGTTGTCTTATATTCAATGTGCATAGAGGTGATAGAAACCAAACCTGCCTCGACGTGAGTAACCGCGATGAGCTTATATTCAGCTATACCAAGATGAGTTTCGCTGGCTTGCTTTTAACGTCTCAGCCGAAGAAAATTCTTATTGCTGGGCTTGGCGGGGGAACTCTGCCTTTGGCATTCAATGACTTATTTCCCGATGCGCAGATCGATGTGGTAGAGGTTGATCAAGCAGTGGTGAATGTCGCGAAGGAGTTCTTCTTTTTTGAAGAGAATGAGAACATGAGTGTGGCAGTTAACGACGCTAGGGTGTTCGTAAAGCGCGCAGGCATTCTTGGAGAGAAGTACGACTACATAATTCTCGATGCTTTCGGTGGCGACTACATACCCGAACATCTATTGACTCAGGAGTTCCTTGAGGAAGTTAAGCAGATCATGACGGAAGATGCCGTGTTAGTTGCGAATACATTCTCTACCAGCCGCTTCTATGATCATGAGTCTGTAACGTATCAGCGCGTGTTTGGTGAGTTTTTCAACTTCAAACTACCCGCCAGTGGTAATCGCATAATAATTACGCAGCTAGATCCGTTACCACCCCGCGGAAATCTAATTACTCGAGCGCAGTCTCTAGCTCCCTCGCTGGAGAAATATGGCGTGCCGTTGCTCGAATATCCTGCCCGTCTCTCTACACGCATTGATTGGGATATGAGTCGTCGTGTTCTTACCGATCAATATGCTCCAGCGAATCTGCTGCAAAATGACTGATAAACACAGTTCCATGAGGAGAAGATAGATTATGCAAAATCGAATAATCCTGAAAGGTATAATTCTAGTCACATCGCTATTCGTGTTTGCTGCAAATAGTTTTGCCAACGATTACATCGATGCAGACGTAGTCTACGGTCATAAAGATGGAATGGCGCTAGTCTATGATGTAATTAAGCCAGCAAACCCGAATGGTGCCGCCATTGTGTACATGGTAAGTGGCGGTTGGTATTCCCGCTGGGCACCACCGGAGAATCGTGCAGAACAATTCGCCTATATGTTGGATGCAGGGTTTACAGTCATTCCGGTACATCATGGAAGCGCGCCACGCTATGTCGTGCCCGAGGCTTACGCTGATGTGAGTCGTGCTATCAGGCACATAAAGATGCACGGTGAGTCACACGGCATTGATACAGGCCGTATTGGCGTGATTGGTGGTAGTGCCGGTGGGCATTTGTCTTTGATGCTTGGCCTTAATTCAGATCAGGGAGAGGACGCTGCCCAAGACAGTGTCATGCGTCAGGATAATAGTGTGGCGGCTGTCGTAGCCTACTTCCCACCCGTTGATCTGCGTGAGATTACTGGCCCCAATGATCGTTTTCCGGCTCTGGATTTCTCACAGGAAAAGGCAGCTGCAATATCGCCCATTCTGCACGCGGATGCAGGTGACCCGCCGACTTTACTTATACATGGCGATGCGGATGAGCTCGTAAACATTAGCAATTCAGAGATCATGTATGCCGAGTTCAAGAAGAAAAACGTGATTACTGAATTCATCACACTACCGGGTGCAGGACACGGTTTTCGTGGCGATGATGCAGATACTGCCGCGGCAGCTAGTCTGGAATGGTTTAAGAAGCATCTGCTATAGAAGATTTGACTAGAAAAGGAGTCGTTGTGGTTTGCAAAAGCTAAGACGATTTTTTTGCTCTGGCTAAATGTTTGATCGCTTACGTTCCACGGCTGACGATGTCTCGAAGGCTCTCGATATCGAGTAGTTCAATCTCTCGATTGTCTACACTTATCAATCTTTTCTTCTGCAAGGATGTGAATATTCGACTAACAGTTTCTACAGTTAGGCCCAAATATTCTCCAATATCACCGCGAGTCATAGAAAGCAGGAATCGAGTTGGGGATAGCGATACGCGAGCGTAGCGGCTCGATAGGCCTAAGAGGAAGGATGCGGTGCGTTCTTCGGCGCTGTAGCTACTGAGAAGCGTATGCACTTGCTGGTCTTTCGTTATTTCATTGCCCATTATTGCGAAGAAATGGTGCTGTAGAGAGGGCTGTTCTCGGCTGAGTTTTCCCAGTTGTGAAAAAGGAATTTCGCAGATAGAAGAATGCTCTAGCGCAGATGTGGAGTTCGCGTACTTGTTGCTCGCGATGCCGTCCATTCCGATAATATCACCTAGCAGATAGAATCCTGTAACTCTACTTTTACCACTGTTGCTTAGAAAGTAGGACTTAAAACTTCCGGAGCGAACTGCATATACGGATTTAAACTCATCACTCTGCCGGTAGAGGTGATCGCCTTTCGTGAGGGGCCGGTTCCTTTCTACTATGGCATCTAGTTTGTGTATCTCAGATTTATTTAGTGCTAGAGGGAGGCAGAGTTCGCTTAGGCGGCAACTGGCGCAGGATACGGTGGAGTTGTGAGGGCAAATTTTGAGTACAGTTGCACTCGGCCGCACGGAGATATTACTTTTTACCGGGGTTAGTCTGCCTGCTTCAATATCTGCATTACTCTCTGCTGAATTGGCCACTATAATTGCTCTCAAATCTTCGGAGTCGGTCCGTGGTTGGACTACAAGCAAGAATTGTGACATTAAAATGATGGCTATACAATTTGTATAGTGAGGATCTCTCAGCGCGTAGGAATGGTCGCTGCGGGGGATTTAGGTGGCGTTAGTTGCTACTAAATAACTGAATGATCGATATAGAAATTCTTTGTGGCGTAATGTTGCACGTTCTCGCTTTCTTAGGCTTCGCCCACGTGCACAGTCAACACATCACAGGTCGCGCCATGCAATACCTTGATGGCCGTAGAGCCAAGCAAGATCTTCCAGCCTGAATGCCCATGGCTACCAATGACGATGGCATCGGCATTTATTTCTGCGGCGAGGTTTCTAATTTCGGGTCCAGGTGCGCCTAATAACGTATGCGCTTTAGTCTCATCAATATCCAGTCGCTTCGCGATCTCTTTTAGCTTTGTCTCCGTCATTGAAATTGCTTCTTGTTGTAACTCGGTAATGTTAACTGCGTAGATGTCTATGCTATATGCAGCGGCAACCGGTTCCACGACATGCGCTAGGTGGATGTTGCTGTTTTCTCCTCAGCTCATTCTAGATTTTATTTTGAAACGTGCTCCCATAACTCTATTGCAACTTTTATCTTCCTGTAGCCTCTTGATGTATGTCAAGTAGATAGAGAGTATGGGGAAAGATGGTATAGCTAGCGCCTGCGTTAGGCTTGAAGGAGAGAGTTGAGGGTTTGCGGCAGTTAGTTTTGATGTATAAGATTGCCGCAGTGTTTGCAGTGGCGCGCATCTAAGTCATGACCCATTGCCTTGCAACTTGTACATTCGCTGTCCAGAGTCTTCGGTGTATTTTTCTGATC
>JAPKAI010000098.1 GCA_028825335.1 Gammaproteobacteria bacterium
TAATTGGCGAAAAGTTGATGGATATTGCTGGTGATGCGGTCTTTTGGTGCTTTAATAAATTCGCTTCGGCCGATCTAACTCCCTCCTATCTCTCTCCTAGGTATCTGTAAAAGCGTGTGAATGTTAGAATTCGCGCAGAATTGAACAGGCAGTAAATCGCTGTCTGTGTAAGTGAGATAGGGGGATAGAGAACATGATTAAGTCGAAACTAGCGGGTGCAATTCTGCGAAGTGGTGTCGCTATAATAGCTTTTGGGCAGATAGCGATCGCACAGGATTACGTTGCGCCTCGCACAAGCTTTGGCGCTCCAGACCTGCAAGGTGTCTACAGCATTGCAACGGTAACGATGCTAGAGCGTGGCGAGCAGTTCAATGGAAAACTCACTATTACAGAAGAAGAGGCAGCAAGAATTGGTCAGACCGGTGACAGCTATCTCGAAGATCTGACCACTGCACCAAGCGATGGCCAGCCCGATGTTGGCGGCTATAACACTTTTTGGATGGATCCAGGCGAACGTATGGCTACAATCAATGGCGAGATTCGTACCTCGATTCTAGTTGAGCCTGAGAACGGTCGCCTGCCGTGGGCGGAAGGAGCGCTGCGCGCTATTTTTGGAGCCCGTGCATCTGGGCCTGGCGAGTTTGCTGGTCCTGAGGCGCGCCCCTTAGGTGAGCGATGTTTAGTGGGTTTTGGCTCCTCCGGTGGCCCACCGATGTTGCCAGTTTTATATAACAATCACAGCCAAATCGTACAGACTGAAGATTATGTGATGATAATGGCTGAGATGAACCATGATGCTCGCATCATTCGAATGCGCGGCGATGAGCATTCAGATATTCCGAAGTGGCTGGGCGATTCGATTGGTTACTACGAAGGGGACACACTGGTAGTGGAAACGACCAATTATCACCCACAGCAGAGCTTTCGAGGTGCGCTGCGTCATTACTTCTTCTTATCACCAGAAGCGAAGGTTACCGAGCGTTTCACCCGCGTTGCAGGCGAGACTCTTTTGTATCAATTTACCGTTGAAGATCCGAAGGTCTATGCAACAGCATGGAAGGGAGAGCTTCCCATGAATGCCGTTGAGGACAAGATTTACGAGTACGCCTGTCACGAGGGCAACTACGCGTTGCCTGGGATATTGGCAGGGGCAAGATTGGAAGAGAAAGAAGAAAGAGAAGCTAAGTAGCTACTCAGATTTTACAAAAAAGCCGAGACTACAGTCGGCTTTTTTGTGCCGTGAGTTGTTGATACAGCGAATAAACGTGAGGCTATGCTCATGTCATGATGGGCAAAATTGTTAGGCGGTCGAAATACCTATTGGAGTGATAAAAGATGAAGAAGTTTACGATTGCGGCTGTCAGTCTTTTTAGTCTGCTCTGTCTGAGTATGAGTTTCGCACAGACGGATGAGCGCCAGCCTTTGCTGAGTGTGAAAGACATCATGAATGGTTTGATTGTCCCGACAACGACAATCATATGGGGTGCCTATCAGTTGGAGACTGATGCACAGTGGCAGGAAGTTAGGAATGCCGCGCTCTCGGTTATAGCTGCAGGCAACTTGCTGCAGTTTGGCGGAGCGGGCGAGGGTGAAGTGGTCGCAGCAGCTGAGGAAGACTGGAAAACCTATAATCAGCAGATGATAGAGGCGGCGAGACTTGTCATTGTAGCCGCCGATAATAAAGATGAAGAGATATTGTCCGCCGTAGGCAACGATGCGCTCTATCCTCCTTGCGAGTCCTGCCACCAGCAATACCAGAAGCGATGAGCAGATTGATTCCCGTTTATGGAGAGAGCGGTTCGGATCGCAGTCATTAACGGACATCTAGATATTGAGCTGGCGAGACGGTAAATTCTGATATCGTCGGTTCGGCTGCACTTCTCACTCCACCTCTGTTATTCCTATGTCAAAAATGAGCCAAATTCTGAATAAATGACAGTAAAAGAAGCTAACTACCTCTCAGATTTCATCGTGAATAAAATTGTGGCTCGTTGATAAATATTAATTTCACATTTAATTGATGGCTCTTGTTAGTGGGCTATGGCTGCAGATCGGCTAGGCTTTGGTCCACACCTGATTAAACTACTATTTAGCTATAGTTAAACTATAAATAGGCTGGGGATTCGCTCGAGGAACCAGTAGCTGGCAATACCACCTAGGCCATAGGCGAGGCCGCGTTGCAGGCTTGGCCAGAGATGCTTGAAGTATTTCGTGAAGACGAAGTGCAATATAAGCAACGCAGAGATAAATGCCACCTGACCCACTTCCACGCCGAGATTAAAAAATAGTAACGCCAATGGAATGTCGGCATCGCTGAGTCCGAGTTCACCGAGTGCACCAGCGAAACCAAATCCGTGTATCAGGCCAAATGCGAAGGCTACGATCCACGACTTTCTATGCACTAGTGTAATCTTGCCCTGCTGGGACATCAGAATCTCTCGGGCGAGAAATACGATAGACAGTGCTATCAAAACTTCTATGGGTGCGCCGGGTACAGGAAAGATCCCCAGCACGGCGCAGGCGAGTGTGATGCTATGCGCAATTGTAAAAGCAGTGATGGTCTTTAATAATTTCCAAAATCCTTGCTGTAATAGCAATAAGCCGAGGATAAAGAGCAGGTGATCTACGCCGAACAGTATGTGCTCACCACCTAGTTCGAGATAACGACGCGCTAAGTTGCTAATAGAGGACGCCCCAGCCTTCATCTGCGCCATGGGTACCTCGATAATGCGGCCATCCCCAGGAAAGTATCCGGACACATCACTGCCATCGCTCCAGCGGGTAATGAGAACTAATCCTTCTAGTGACCAAGGGAAGGCCAGTATGTCGTCGGTGTTCAGCTCAGGTTCGCACTGAAAACGATAGCTGAATCTGCCCGGTGGTAGTCCAATGCAACGCTCGGGCAGGATGCGTTCTATATTAAATAGAGGAGGAACTTGCTGGTCGACGATAGACAGTTGGTATTGATTTTCCTCGAGCTCGTCCAGAAACACGCGAGCGACTCCGGTCACATCAATGTCGTGAGCCATTGCAGTAGGAGGTAATAGTGCGTTCGAGAGAACTAGCGCACAGACGGAGGCCAAGAAAAGGCGAATTACTTTTAGAATGAATCTACGCATGATCAGTTAGTCGGGCTCAACATTGCTAATCACGATGGTATATTCGTCCCAGAGTTTATCCACCTCCTGCTGCAGGCGCGTTTCTTCTTCTGCGGTGATCCATTCTAGTCGCACGAGATCGGCAATCTCTTCCAGTGCAGGAATATTTGTGGGACGGCGTTCTACTATGCGCAGCCAATGCTGTCCGCGGTTGCTCACATACGGCCCTTCCCATTGGTCGAGGTCGGCGGCAAGAATCCTGTCGGCGAACTCTTGATCGAAGATGTTAGCCAGATCGAGGCTATTAACATTCGGCAGCGGGGCGACTGTGCCCTGTGACATCGACAGCAAGGTATCGGTGTCGGCATTCTGTCGTAGAGAGTCGACTATCGAATCAGCTAGCGCGTCTCTAGAATCGAAAACCAACTCATCCAGAGTTAGCGAGGCGGGTGTCTCGAAGCGGGAGCTGTTTTCCTCGTAGTATTCTTGCAGCTCATCATCGGTCGGCTGAATAATGCTGCCACTAAGAACGTGGCGCATTTTCTGAGCGAGGACGTCGTGTATGCGCTCGTCATTATCTAACTCCATGGATAGAGCTTCACGCACTAGGATTTGTTCTTCGATATAGAGGGCAGTTACTAGCTCTCGTTGCTCTAGGCTAAGCTCCTCGCCGCGAGATAATTCCTGCATGAAGATGCGCGCATCGATCTCACGCTGATCGATCTCCAAGTGATTCTCGTTTCCCGATTGCGCGATCGCATACGCGGCAAAAATAATTAGGGCGATGACAAAGAAATGTACCATGGGTTCTCTCATCAATTTTTGGGGGAGAGACGTGTTCATCGGTATTGATTCTTTTTTAATAGTCATGGGCTGGGTATCTTTTGGCTAGGGCCTTCATCGAGTCTAACTGTTCGCTGTGGGTTCAGGTTCGTGTGGTACGGGATGTCGTACGTAGAAGAGAGTAATTTTAGTCTTCCACGGATGCAAGTCTTTGTAAGCGGGCCGTGTGCCCGCGGCGCTATACAATCGTGCAAATAATGCACACTTAAGGTCCCATGGCGCTTTTGTAGTGAAAAATAGTAGTAGCAAATACTAACTGAATGGGGTCGAATCTATGGAGAAGCGATTGCTACGTGCACTGCGAACGCTATGTTTACTTACATCCGCTTTTGTTGCGCAGGCGGCAGCTGGGCAGGACCCACTGTTGTGCGCTTGGCCGACGGGCCAATCATTGTCCCTAGCATGGACGCGCGCATGGGTAGCAATATCCAAGGCCCTTCGCTGATCTGAGTACCGAACTGGATCGACAGTCCACTGGGCAAGTATTATCTCTATTTCGGCGATCACCGCGGCACCTATATTAAACTGGCCTATGCGGATGATATTACCGGCCCTATTAGCACAACGATTATCGGCTCTATCTGGGCAGCACACAGTCTGGAGCAGGACCTTTGGTTTGCAAGATTGAGTCATGCTCTACCTGAGTCTTGGCTTGGTTATGCTAGTCCTGATATTCGTCTATCCAATTAAGCTAATGATTCAGTTATCCATCGCCTTCTTATCAGGAGGTTCTCTGCAGCAAAATTTGCAGATAATGGAGCTATCCGAGGTCATAAATCTCATGGTCTATTTTGGCTTGGGACTTATGGTGCTCCGCTTTATTCTAATCGCGCTATGTCAGAATTCACTCAGGAGCACGAGCGGCTAGTGTAGAGCGAATACGAAGTAGCACTCTGCAAGCTAGCTTGCCTAACTTGGGCGATAGTGGCGGTGACAGCTTTGGTCTCTTGTTTAGCAGCGCCAGTACTGGGAGATTTCATACAATGGTCGGGCCTAGTGTGCTTTTCACACTTCGTAACAATACCGTTGGCGCGCCATCTGTATTGGGAAAGATCTGGCGTAGATGACCTGCGGCACGCGAACTAAATTTAAGTAAAGCCCCTGCCAGAATCTATACAAACGGCCACACTCTCTGTACAATCTCCTTTTTGTAGATGGTGGTAATCTCATGTTACGTATCGCTGAAGAGGCTTTAACATTTGATGATGTTCTACTCCTGCCTGCCCACTCCATTGTTCTTCCCAAAACTGTAGCACTAACTACCCAGTTGACGCGCTCGATCGCGCTCAATATTCCTCTCATATCATCCGCGATGGACACGGTTACCGAGTCCCGTCTAGCGATTGCTATGGCCCAAGAGGGTGGTCTGGGTGTGCTACATAAGAGCATGAGTGTAGAGAATCAGGCGCGAGAAGTTCATCTCGTAAAGAAATATGAAAGTGGTGTGGTGAAGGATCCTATTACGATCTCAAGCGACGCCAGTATCAGAGACCTTGTTGCTCTCATGAACGAACACCATATCTCTGGTATGCCGGTATTAGACTCCTCGGGTCTAGCCGGTATCGTTACCAGTCGCGATGTGCGCTTCGAGGCTAATCTCGATGCTAAGGTCTCGACTATCATGACGGCCAAAGATTCACTGGTAACAGTCAAAGAAGACTTCGAGCTAGACGATGTGAAGGAGCTGCTACATCGGCACCGCATCGAAAAGATTTTAGTCGTCGATCAAGGCTTTGTTCTCAAAGGCCTTATTACACTGAAAGATATCCGTAAGTCTGAAGACTATCCCAATGCCTGTAAAGATGAGCAGGGCAGACTGCGCGTAGCAGCAGCCGTCGGCACCGGTCCCGACACCCCCGATCGCATCGATGCGATAATCGAAGCGGGTGTCGATGTAGTTGTCGTCGATACTGCTCACGGTCACTCGCAGTTTGTGTTGGATCAGGTGAAATACGTAAAGGACAAATACCCAGAGATTTCTATCATCGGCGGCAATATCGCCACGGCAGATGCAGCTAGAGATTTAGCAAAGGCTGGTGCCGACGCGGTTAAAGTCGGTATCGGCCCCGGCTCCATCTGTACCACGCGTATCGTAACGGGCGTTGGTGTTCCGCAGATTTCTGCAGTAGCCAATGTTGTCGAGGCGTTGAAGGGCACCGATGTTTGTGTAATATCTGATGGTGGCATTCGATATTCTGGCGATATCGCGAAGGTGATCGCCGCAGGTGCGCACGTCGTGATGGTTGGTAGTATGCTTGCTGGCTCCGAAGAGGCGCCAGGTGAGGTTGAGCTCTATCAAGGCAGAAGTTACAAGGCCTATCGTGGCATGGGTTCTTTGGGCGCCATGTCGCACTCACAAGGATCGAGCGATCGATATTTTCAAGATGTAGATTCGGGTACTGAAAAGCTGGTTCCCGAAGGCATCGAAGGACGCGTGCCTTATAAAGGTACGATGTCGGCTATTGTTCATCAGTTGATGGGTGGGCTGCGTTCTAGTATGGGGTATACCGGTTCTGCGAATATTGAGGAGATGCGCACTAAGACTCAGTTCGTAAAAATCACGGCATCCGGAATGAACGAGTCCCATGTCCACGACGTAAGTATTACTAAGGAAGCTCCGAATTACCGCGTGAGTTGAGACGGTTAAACACTTGAGGCCCAGTTGCTTCGTTAGAAGGCCTGCCCAAGCCAGTCACTTACTAAGTATTACTTGGGGCACACCTAACTAGCTTGCGAGCTGGGACGGATAAACTCTTGAGGCTCAGTTGCTTCGTTAAAAGGCCTACCCAAGCCAGTCACTTACTAATTGTAAGCTCCTGACTTAGGTAGGCCTTTTGCCTCGTCTCTGAGCCTCAATGATCCATCTTCAGGTTGGTGCGCTAAGAGATGGATTCGAATTGTAGTAACTATTTTGAGATTGAGATTTCATGACAACAGCTAATATTCATAGCCAGAAAATTCTTATTCTGGATTTCGGTTCCCAGTACACTCAACTTATTGCGAGACGCGTGCGTGAGTTGGGCGTTTATTGTGAGATTTGGGACTACGCGGTCGATGAAGACTTGTTTCGAGAGTTCAATCCACAAGGGATAATTTTTTCTGGAAGCCCCGAGTCCGCGAATCACGATGAGTCGCCGCGTTCTCCTGAGTTTATTTACGAGTTTGGCAAGCCGATACTTGGTATTTGTTATGGCATGCAAACCATGGCAGAGCATTTCTCGGGCAGGGTTGAAGCGTCGAGCAAGTCTGAGTTTGGTTTCGCGCAGGTCGATGTGATTGCGCCGAATAAACTGTTAGAGGGAATCGAAGATCGTATTAATGCCAGCGATGCGTCTCAGTTAGATGTGTGGATGAGTCATGGTGATAAGGTCACTGAAGTGCCGCCGGGGTTTTCGCTGATCGCGGCGACTGAAAGCGCTCCGATCGCTGCGATGTGTGATGAGTCTCGAGACTTGTATGGCATCCAGTTTCACCCCGAAGTAACACATACCATTCAGGGTCAGCGCATCCTCGAACGATTTTGTCACGGTATCTGCGGCTGCGAGTCGCTATGGACTTCCGCGAATATTATTGAGGACGCAATCGCGACAGTGCGCGCGAAGGTCGGTACAGGCAAGGTTTTGTTAGGCCTATCTGGCGGTGTCGATTCTTCCGTAGTTTCCGCACTCCTACACAAGGCGATTGGTGATCAACTTACTTGCGTATTCGTGGATAACGGTCTGCTTAGGTTAGACGAGGGCGATCAAGTTATGGCTATGTTCGCGAAGAACATGGGCGTTCGCGTGATTCGGGTCGATGCAGAAGAGCGTTTTCTAAGTAGGCTTGCGGGTGTCGATGATCCAGAGCAGAAGCGAAAAATTATAGGTAATACCTTCATCGATGTTTTCGATGAAGAAGCTACTAAACTGGAAGGCGTAAACTGGCTAGCGCAGGGAACGATCTATCCCGATGTAATCGAATCGGCTGGATCGAAAACCGGCAAGGCCCATGTGATCAAGTCTCATCACAATGTAGGTGGGCTGCCAGATGATATGAAGATGGAGCTGGTCGAGCCTCTGCGAGAATTGTTTAAAGACGAAGTACGTAAGCTCGGCTTAGAACTCGGCCTGCCTTATGACATGGTTTATCGTCATCCATTCCCAGGCCCCGGGCTGGGCGTTCGTGTTCTAGGGGAAGTGAAGAAAGAGTACTGTGACATCTTGCGCCAGGCAGATGCCATCTTTATGGAAGAATTGCATCGCTGGGATACGTATAACAAGGTCAGTCAGGCCTTCGCTGTATTCCTGCCGGTAAAATCGGTTGGTGTGGTTGGCGATGCGAGGCGTTATTCCTATGTCATCACCTTACGTGCCGTCGAGACAGTCGACTTCATGACCGCGCGTTGGGCGCGACTCGATCCAGAGTTATTGGAGTGTCTATCTAATCGGATCATGAATGAGATCGAGGACGTCTCAAGGGTAGCCTACGATATTTCCAGCAAGCCACCAGCAACTATTGAGTGGGAGTAACCGTCACTCATACACAAGCACGTTGGGATTCATTATGGAGAAACAAATAAAAAAATATTTAACTGCATTAGTCGGACTTTTGCTTTCAAGTTGTTCTAACCTACAAACAACAATTGCTGAAAATGGAATCGAAGTTTCTAATAATGGAATTAACAAAAAACAATCTGAACTTATATTTGATAACACGAAATATTTTCCAAACAATACTCAATTATCGCTTGCCTTAATTAGGAATGGGGAAATTGACTTTATTGGAATTGAAAGAACAAATGACACAATAAAGTTGATTGAAAATTATAAGAATTTTTTTGAAATCGGCTCTATGACTAAAGTATTTACCGCAACCTTATTATCAAATTTTGTTAATGACCAAAAGCTAAAATTAGATGACAACATCCAAGATTACCTTGATTTCAAAATCAATTCTAAAAACGATATAACTTTTAAGGAGCTTGCAAATCACACTTCAGGACTTCCAAGATTACCTTCAAATATGTGGACCATTTCTAACCTTTTTAATCAAATAACTGGTTTTGGTGAAAACAATCCTTATAAACATTACAACAAAGAAAAGCTTAAAGATTATTTAACAAAAGATGTAAAACTAAGCCAAGAGCCTGGAATTAAGTACGAATACTCTAACCTTGGTTCTGGAATTTTGGGGTTTGAATTAGCATCTATTTCCAAGTCGTCATATGAATCACTACTCCAAGAGAAAATATTTACAAAATATAAAATGGAAAGCTCCACAAGCAAAAGAGAAAATATACAATCTGAACTCGTTAAAGGATTAAAACCGAATGGAAAAACAACCCCGAATTGGGACGTGGGTGTTTTAGCAGGCGCTGGAGCAATTTTATCTACAGTAGAAGATCTATCAAAATTTGCTTTAGCTCAATTTGACAAAGAGAATAATGAATTAACCCTGACTCAAGAGCCAACATTTAAAGTAAATGACAATATGCAGATAGGACTTGGATGGCATATTTTAAAAGGGGAAACCGGTAGAGAATTAATTTTCCATAATGGGGGAACTGGAGGTTATACGTCCTCAATGGGTTTAGACATAGAAAATAAGAACGGGATAATCATACTGTCAAATGTTTCTGCATTTAATGAAAAAATGGGGAATATCGACCAACTACTTTTCGAACTGATAGAAACATTGAATTAGATATAGTGATACCAGCTAAGAAATCGAAAAAAGCATGCTAACTGAATGGGCGCTCTGTATTTCGAGTTACACGAAAGTTACACGCTTTTATTTTTGTGCTTGTAGCCCTTTATCTATA
>JAPKAI010000099.1 GCA_028825335.1 Gammaproteobacteria bacterium
ATGCGGCACTCGGAATACCGGATGCGATTACCTCTGCGTCTTGCCCCGGGCGAATACGTGAAACACTACCGAAACGCACACTGCTGACATATTTGGTACCGTCTTCGGTTACTACAATGCCATCGTTACCGCCTTCTACTGCGTGCTCCGTAAGGATCACCTCGCCGTGGGTGTTGTAAGTAATCACCGCAGAGTCGCCTACGTTCACGACTACAACATTTCCGTCTCTATCTATAGCCACGCCATTCGGAGCAGCTAGGGGAGCGCCATCGGCAAATGTCGAGACTTCGCCATTCGGCGCTACCTTGTAAATACTTTCCGGAGATCGTGTGTTAGATACATAGATGGTTCCGTCATCAGCTACCGCTATGCCATTTAGAATTGTCGATCCTGGAATTGCGACAGCATCTAAAGGTTGTCCGCTAGCTAGGTCGAATGAGCGAACATAGCCAACATCCACCGTATATAGGACTCCATTACTTACGGCGCTGCCCAAGGGGTGGTGGAGCTCAAGTCCATCACGCGTTGCGCCTATCCATTTTGGTGTGTGCACACTGCCATCTGGATTAATAAGCGATACGAAGCCATCGTTCTCGGTGCCATCGCCACGAGTTGCATTGTTCATAGCTAAGACAAGATTCTTGTTAGCATCGAAGGTACAGCTCTCTGAAAAGTGGAAGCTACCGTAGACTTTTACATTGCTCGACATAGGTACGCGAACACCGGCCTCGTTTACAGAGCCAATAGGCTCGCCCGCTACGAATTCCTGTGCGAGGAGCTGCGAACTAAAACCGGCGATTAGTAGAGTGGAAATTATACTCTTTGAAATCAACTTCATATTGCAATTTTCTCCATAGATAGAAATTTTTATTGAATAATTTAGAAATGGTTAGATTGTCTATTTAAGACCAAAGTAGGGGCGTAGTTTCGTGCCTAGAGAGCTACCCATGAAAGCGGCAACAAACCAGAGCCAACCATGCAAGCTGGTTGAACCTATGCCGCCGAAATAGGCGCCTATATTACAACCGTAAGCGATGCGGGCACCGTAGCCAAGCAGTATTCCGCCAACGACAGCTGCTACTATCGATCGAAAAGGAAGTCGAAAGTTTGGAGCAAATTTTCCCGCAAGACCCGCGGCGAGAAGTGCGCCCAACATAATGCCAATATTCATAACAGATGTGATATCAGTGAAGACGCTTTGCTCTAAAGCATTGCTAAGTGCCGGTCGCTGCCAATAGGCCCAGCCTTGAATGTCTATGCCGAGGAATAGTGCAATCTTACCGCCCCATAAGGCGAATGCTGAGGTAACGCCCCAGGGCCGACCAGCTAAGAGTAGTGTGGATACATTTACGGCCGCTAGTGCGAGTGCCCCAGCTAGCAATGGCCATGGACCTGTTAGCCAGGAGTAGGCACGGTCAACATCCCTGTCGTTCTTCAGGCTGCCATGGCGCTTGCGCTCATAGACTGTGGTCGCAAACCAGACGGCGGCGAACAAGCCTATACTAATCAGTATGGCCCATACTGAGCCGAAGTTCTGGCTTAGAGAGAAGGGAGCTAGGCTCGGAATACCCTGCCACATTGACCACTGCCATGTGCCTAAGACAGAGCCCGCGATGAAGGCCGCAAGTGTAATAAGCATTCGCATATTGCCGCCACCGACCGTGAATAGGGTGCCAGATGCGCAGCCTCCACCTAGTTGCATGCCCACACCAAACATGAAGGCACCACAGATGACTGCGATGTTTAAGGGCGCAACACTGCCTCTAAGGCTCATTCCCCAAATCTCGCCCTGTGCGATTAACGGTGTGAATAGCAGCACTGTAATGCCGAGCATGATCATCTGAGCACGGAGTCCAGCGCCTCGACCCGATTTTACTACTTCGCGCCAAGCGGAAGTGA
The DNA here is from genome assembly GCA_028825335.1 of Gammaproteobacteria bacterium. GTDB lineage: Bacteria > Pseudomonadota > Gammaproteobacteria > Pseudomonadales > Pseudohongiellaceae > UBA9145. Next base: position 1,900 of record JAPKAI010000099.1, read on the forward strand.
AACCAAAAGCTGCATGGTAGAGAATAATGCCAGCAGCAAGACCGACTATGAATAGCGCGCCTTGGCGCCAGCCGTAGCTGCTGCTTAGATAAAAGTAGATAACGAGGGCTAATAGCGCGCTCGCTATGATGCTGCCGCGATTGCCAGGCAGTACGGAATTCGAAATGGTTGGGCCAGTAGCTGTTGTGTTCAAGGGAGATCCTTATCGCTGTTAGGACTGCACGATAGCGCCGTTATTATTGTTATTTCCTAAGTCCTAAATACGCGGCTTGCTGGAAATAGTCTACAGCTTTTTACCTGACTTTCTACATAAATAGGTGACAAACTCGAAGTGAGCTGCAGCATTTTTTTACTGCCCGGTCCGTCAAATTATAAGAGAAGCCTAGCCTTACATGTGTTACAAATTGTAGGTGATTCGCGGTTTGTACCTCTTGTTCTCAATGACTGGGGTAGGGCGAGCTGCCAGCCCTGTTAATTCGGAGAAATTAGGATGAAGACAAGAATTCTAGCCCCACTGTTTGTGCTCATAACCTCGACTGCGTTCGCGCAGGCCCTACCCCCTGCTGCACCTCAGGTTGCAACGGATATAACTGGCGTCGAAATCCAGGCATTCATCGATAGTTTGCCCAGGGACCGTGTCAGCGATTCGCCCATTCGTGTTGTGGAAACAACGGGTGATATGCGCTTGGGCATTTTTGGCGTCTATAGGCCGGACGGGGTCACCGGTGACGTCAATGTGCATTTAGTAGATACCACCGAGATCTACTACATGTTGAAAGGGGCAGCCACGTTAGTAACCGGTGGCACGTTGGTAGAACCGTACGAAGGAAATGAAAGTTGGTTGAGAGCGAAGTCTATTGAGGGTGGTGTAAGTCGACGCGTCGTACCCGGCGATGTCATTGTAATTCCAGGGCATACAGCACATTGGTGGAGTGAGCTGGAAGGAGAGATCGAATATTTGATTTTTAGGCCAGACCCAGACAAGCGACTTGATCTTCAATAACGCTACCTTCCAAGACCAAGCGCGAACTAAAGTCACCAGCTTATTCAGCTAGTGGCGACATATTATAATCATGTTGCGTGCTTATATACTCTTGACCTCTGTCGCCAAGGCTTGCATTTCCTGCAAGCCGCCAGCGAAAGAGGGGGAAGGAGTGGGATGCGTCTACTGGGGCACGTAAGCTTCACTTAATATAAGGTCAGGGTCCGCGTCGGTGCGTGGTGTCAACTTTTGTGGACGCCCAGCTTGATTGTCAGTGCCATACAGATTGCCATCGGAATCGACAGATAGTGAGTGCATCTCTATCCATCGGTGTGGCCCCTCTACTGGTAGGTTCCAAGTGTACTTGCGAGTGCCATCCAAATTGAATTGTACAATCTTTGGAGGATTCAGGTCGGTAACCCAAGCGCTATTTTCACTAACCAATATATCGAGTGGCATCCCTAGGTCAGCCCAAGTAGCTTCATGCTCGTAAGTAGGATAGTTACTCGAGCCGGGTGTCGCAGTCTGTTTAAAGTTTTGTATTCTAAGTAAATCTCGGTCCAAGACAAACAAGTTGCCCTCCGGACCCATTGCTAAAGCATGGACGCTGGCAAATTGTCCTGGCCCTTCACCTGTCTCTCCAAACTCAGACAAGTACTGGCCCGCAGCATCGCGCACAACTATTCTGTTGTTGCCACCGAGGCCATCTGCGATAAGAATCTTCCCATCTGGAAGGAATGCAACGTCTTGTGGTTGATTGAAATGATAATCGTCCTTGCCGGCAACATTCTTTTCGCCAAGAGTCATTAGCAATTGTGAGCCGTCATTGGAAAAAACATAGATTATGTGCCCAGTTTCGTCGACTAACCAGAGCCGTTTCTCGGGGTCGTAAGGATTCATGCGAAGCCTGTGTGGCCCCGGGCCGTCTGTACCCGCAAACAAATGATCCCATTGATTCCAGACTTCAAGTAAATTGCCCTCACTATCGATAACATAGATGCAGTTCTGCCACAATCGGCCACGGCCGCGAAGCACGTTCCACCCCATCGACCCTGCAAAGCTGGTGTATTCTGGAGGAATTGGGTCAGGCAGTTGTGTCTCACCACGTTGAAGGACAAAAATTCTGTCTTTCGACTCTACAACTACGCCCGAAGTGCCGCCCCAAGATAAACCATCTCCGGCGAAAGGTTGCATCCAAGTCTCAGTATTAAAGTCATAGGGGCTTGGACCTATGGGTCCTGAGTCCTGTGCCAATATTGGTGTTGCTAATAAGTTGGCCAAAACGAGGCTTAATAAGATTTTCCGGCAGTGCATGGTCGTCGGTACTCCCCTGATGGGTTGTTATTGGTGTTTTTTGAATGTGAAATGAAATCTATCATCTGTAATCATGCAATTGAAGGACTTATTTGACTCGAAATTATTTGGCGCTAGGTGTCTATCGGTGATGGTGAATGTTAGAAATTATAGGGTATTCAGAGGCGCTATAAGTCAATGGGCGTTCGAGAATAGTGTCTGCTATTCTCAGGCTTCGTCTAATGCAGATTCTCATTCGCTGCAATATCCATTATTATAGTGGTATGAAAACAGCAGCCGCATTTTTACTGTTCCTCCTGCTAAGTTCCTCAGCATTGTCTCAAGAGCAATCGTTTAACGATTGGGTTGCCCAGCTACGCGCCGAGGCAGCCACGCGTGGCATTAGCACGGCAACTCTAGAGGCGCTTGACGATTTAGAAGAGCCGCTACCCCGAGTTCTAGAGTTAGATAGTAGCCAGCCGGAGTTCGTGCAGACATTCACCCGTTACCTAGGCCTGAGGGTCACTGATAAGCAGGTGGAACGCGGCCAGAAATTATTAAGAGAGCATGGGGCATTGTTAGAAGAGGTGCGTAAACGGCATGGCGTACAGCCACAGTATCTTGTGGCTTTCTGGGCGATTGAGACTAATTTTGGCAGCAATACAGGCGGCTTCTCCGTCTTACAGGCACTCGCTACCTTGGCTTATAATCCACGCAGAGCCGAATTTTTTCGATCACAGATACTTACTGCCTTACAAATCATTGATGATGGTCATATTTCCGCAGATAACATGAGCGGATCTTGGGCAGGAGCCATGGGCCAGCTGCAATTTATGCCTTCTGTGTTCTCCTTGCACGCGGTAGATGGCGATGGCGATGGCAAAATCGATATATGGAATAGTTTACCTGATGTGTTTAATTCAGCAGCGAACTTTCTCTCCAAGTCGGGTTGGAAGGGTGATGAACGTTGGGGAAGAGAAATATTACTTCCCCCTGACTTTGATTTCGCACTCGCTGGCACTAACTCGCGCAAATCGCTGCAAGAATGGAGTGATATAGGGCTTTTACGAATATCAGGTACTCCGCTACCGGTAGCAGACATGCAGGCCTCGGTAGTTATTCCGGCAGGTGCACAGGGTCCAGCCTTCCTTGCCTATGACAATTTCAGAGTCACGCGTGTCTACAATCCACCAATTTTCTATGCTCTGACGGTAGGGCATCTAGCCGATAGATTTGCAGGTGGCCTCCCAATACAGCGCATGCCGGAAAATGAACAGGCGATGAGCATCGTTCAAGTTCATGAATTACAGGAATTGCTAAACGGACTTGGCTTCGATTCAGGAGAGCCAGACGGCCGAGTAGGAAGTCGAACCAGAAGCGCCATTCGGGCGTATCAAGAGCAACAGGGATTGCCGATGGACAGCTACGCATCGATATCTCTGCTGGAAGCCCTGCGCAGTTAAAACTATCAACAATAATTTTATTAGAATTGGCTTTGCCCAAGTTGGGCTTATTCAGAGGTCTTCTCAGGTTTTATGATTATGGAAACAGATAACCCCACTCTTAAACGCTATCGTCGCATGGCTTGGATAACCATAGCTGCGGTTTATTTTTTAATTTTGGTAGGTGCCACAGTGCGCGCATCAGGTTCTGGTATGGGCTGTCCAGATTGGCCTACATGTTTTGGTAGTTGGGTTCCACCGACGAGCGAAGCGCAGTTGCCAGTGAACTATCAGGAGATATATGCGGAGCTAGGTTACTCTGACACGCGTTTCAACGTGGTTAAGACCTGGACGGAATATGCTAATAGGCTGCTAGGTGTAAGTATTGGTTTCTTAATATTCCTAACAGCTATCTACTCTTGGTCCTGCCGAGCCCATGACACACGGATATTTAAAGCGTCAGTCGCAGCTTTCCTAATGGTGGGTTTTCAAGGATGGCTTGGTTCCAAGGTGGTGAGTTCGAATCTACTGCCCGGGATGATCACTATACATATGCTGGTGGCGTTAGCAATTGTAGGCACGCTGCTCTACGCAGTCGCGCAAGCGCGGAGGGGGATCATGGCTTCACAGTCCGTGGGTAACATAGATCAGCGCTTTGGAAAATGGCTTTATATAGTACTTGGGCTCACGGTCTTGCAGGTGGCTATGGGAACACAGGTTCGGGAGATGACAGACTTTATACGTGAATCCCAAGGTGAAGAACTGCGGTCGAGCTGGATAGACGCGATGCCTTGGTTTTTTTATGTGCACAGAAGTTTTTCCGCTGTTGTTCTCTTTGCTAATTTGTGGATTGCTCGGTTATTGGTGATGTCGCTAGGATGGCAGCATACACTGAGTAGGCTCACGCTAACTATGATCTGTGTAATAGGAGCTGCTGTGTTTTCAGGTGCGGCCTTGGGTCACTTAGGGATGCCAGCGCTTGTTCAACCTACGCATTTATTAGCAGCATCTTTGCTCTTCGGATTGCAATTTTTAATTTGGATGAGCTATCGGCATTCACGCGACGGTAATATTAGTAATTCTTCTTCAAAGAGTGATTTTGATTTGCCGGTAGGCGACGAAGTTACAGTTTAAAGTTCAGGGACAGGCAAAATGATTAATAAAGAATTCGATATTGTAGTGTTCGGTGCGACTAGCTTCGTCGGTAAAATTCTCTGTAACTATCTAGCAAACGAATACACTGAGCCGAATTTAACCTGGGCTATGGCTGCCCGTTCAAAGGGAAAATTAAATGAACTGAAGGCTTCTTTAGGTGGGAAAGCAGCAGCGATTCCCCTCATTATTGCAGACTCCTCAGATGAGCAGACACTGCAATCTATGTGTGAGAAGACGGAGCTCGTCATCTCTACGGTTGGTCCTTATGCCTTGTATGGTGAGTTGCTGGTAAAGACTTGTTGCCAACTCGGTACTGACTACTGTGACCTCACTGGTGAACCGCAATGGATTCGCCGAATGATTAACCGTTACGAAGATGATGCAAAACGTAGCGGTGCTAGAATCGTGAACTGCTGCGGATTCGATTCTATTCCTTCTGACTTAGGTGTTAAGTTTCTGCAAGATCATGCGCTGCGAGAATTTGGTAGCTATTGTGATGCGGTTAAACTGCGTGTGAAGACTTTAAGGGGTGGTGCGTCGGGAGGAACTATAGCCAGTGGTCTAAACCTTTATAAGGAAGCATCTGCCGATCCGGGAATTCGTAAGGAAATGCGAGATCCCTATTCACTCTGTCCGGTGGAGCATACTTTTGCGGCGCGCCAGCACAATGTATCTGTGGAATTTGATGAGGATTTTGACTCATGGGCAGGTCCGTTTATCATGGCGTCTATTAATACTCGGGTTGTGTTGCGCAGTAATGCGCTGCTCGATGGACACTATCATGAAAATTTTAAGTATGACGAAGCAATGCTCACCAGTGTGGGAAAGAAAGGTGAAAAAGCGGCGAAGAGAATATCCACAGGCACAAAAGTATCGATGTTTATGATGGCTTTCTCCCTCATGCGCTGGTTGGCGACTCGTCTCTTCCTGCCTAGCCCAGGAGAGGGTCCAACTCCAGAACAACAGTTGAAGGGCTGCTATGATTTGCGGTTGCTTGGAAGGACTCCACGGGGGGAGAGTGTGAGCGTTAAGGTAAGTGGTGATCGTGATCCTGGCTATGGATCCACGGCAAAAATGTTGGCTCAGGCTGGAATAAGTCTGCGACGTGACGTTGATAAGAGTGAAGTCGGTGGTGGTTTCTGGACGCCAGCAACTGTATTTAATGACAAGCTGATTACGCGCCTAATCGACCATGCCGGAATGGGCTTTGAATTAGAATCTCTATCGCCAGTAATGGCTGAAATCGATAAATCGGCCGTGTTCGCAGTTGATGAACCTGTTTCTCTCAGCTAATTAATAGGGATCCGTCGATAATTGGCACGGCAGTCTCACGCACAATATGGCCCTATTTTCTAGAATTTTTATTCTATGAGCTCTGCATCAATCATCCCCCGTGTCCTTAAACAGTGGAAAATTTGATTAATCTAGTGATTTAATTAGATGCAGAGGAAAGGTGGGATGTTCTTGGTATAGCGCAATGGGTGAAGTCTGATTTTAAGCCCTAGAGAATTCCACCTGAGAAAATCTTATGCATTATTCAATCGATCAGTGGGTCCTTTGAACTCTGTCAGTTGATCGGTTATTGTCATACTTGCTAGCACATAATTGTAGGAATTCCTTTTGCCAAGCCCACTTTTTCTTTTTACTGTACAGATTGTAGCGATGATTGCCGTCCTTCTCCTAGCCGCGGGTTACTTAAAGGCTGAGCCGCGTGCGGGAAGTGCTAGGGTGTTTTGCCTAATGGCGGTATTCATAATTTTCTACCTATTGAAAGGAATGGCAGGCCAGCATATCGATCCGCAGTTTCGACTAGATCTAACTCAATGGCAATTGATAATAGAGATAGGTGTGAATGCGGTTCCAGGACTGTTCATGATCTATTGTTTTCTAGTTTTTCAAGAGCAACAGAAATTCCCAAATTTGTTGATTTTTGCATTTGCTACTCAAGTATTTCTTGACTCTATTCTTTCGGGGGTACCTCTTTACTCTAGTAGCAGTATTAGTCTGGATTCACTAACATTCCTAATCGCCTGTATGGATTTCATAAAATTGGCATTCGTTGCCTCCGCTATGATTTGGACTCTCAAAGGCTGGGGGGCAGATTTAGTAGATGATCGCAGGATTTTGCGATGGTTCATTATTGGTGTGCAGGGTGCACTTATCTTCAGTGTTGTATTTGTTGAAAGTTTTCTGCTTGACGGTAGTTCAAATAGCTATGCTACTGCCCAGACAATTATTGTTAGCTCGGTAGCATTCTTAGTTATGGGTATGTTACTGGTGGCGATGCGTTTTGATTATGTTTCGCTTGGGAATGTGATTCGCAAGGTCACAGAGCTGACAGAGGAAGCGGAGCCAAAAAATGGAGCCCCGTTTGATAATGACAGTTTCAATAAAGTATTCGAAGAAGGGAAAATGTATAGGGAGGCCGGCTTGACAATTTCAATGTTGGCAAAAAAATTAAATCTACCCGAATATAGATTGAGGGCCTTTATTCACAAGCAATTAGGCTATAGAAACTTTAATGCAATGCTGCATAAATACCGCATCGCAGATGCTGGTGAAGCGTTAGCAGATAAGGGTAAACCGAATGTGCCTGTGCTGACGATAGCTCTTTCTGTAGGCTATCAATCGATCACGCCATTCAACAATGCTTTTCGCCAGATAATGGGTGTGACTCCTTCCGAGTACCGAAAACGCGAAATCTTAGCAAAATCCTAAGTTATGTAATTCACCTTGCTTTGATGTATTTGACATCATTGCGGTGGACTATGTGCGTAAGGATGTTTATTCTTCAGTAAAAATAATATTCAGAATATTTAATTTAAGAAGCAAGGGGTCTATCGGCGTGATAAATGAGTTATTACTGCAAGTTGCTCAGTATTTAGAAGCGCAGGAATATAGCCAAATG
>JAPKAI010000180.1 GCA_028825335.1 Gammaproteobacteria bacterium
ATAGCGAAGTCTCGATCGCTAACGGAGTCTAAGGAGTTTCTAGTTGGCGCATCGAAACCAAGCTGCTCAGCTGTAAAATTTCTATCGATAGGATACGTAGTTCCTGCTAAGGCTGCCGCACCTAAAGGTGACAGGTTTACTCTTTTTCGACAATCTAGCAGTCGATCATAATCTCTATCTAGCATCTCATACCAAGCCATCATATGGTGGCCGAAGCTAATTGGTTGTGCAGTCTGAAGATGGGTGAAGCCAGGCATGATCGTGCTTGCTTCTGTCTCGGCGACTTTGATAAGGGCCGATTGAAGTTTCGTAATCAATTTCGCAATCAGATCGATCTCGCCGCGCACGTACAGTCGAATATCAGTAGCGACCTGATCATTTCGCGAACGACCCGTATGCAGTTTCTTGCCCACGTCGCCGATGCGCGAGGTTAGTGCTGCTTCGATGTTCATATGAACATCTTCTAACGCGATAGACCATTCAAACTTGTCGTCAATAATGTCCTGTCGAATCGATTCTAATCCATCGAGGATTTGCGATACGTCGTCCACCGTCAAAATCCCCGCCTTGGCTAGCATCTTAGCGTGGGCGACGGAGCCGTCGATATCTTGCTGGAACAAGCGACGGTCAAAATCTATCGAGGCGGTAAATCGTTGTACGAAGGCATCTGTGGCTTCAGCAAATCTGCCGCCCCAAAGTTTGTTCTGATCCTTGTTGTTGCTCATTGCTTGGTTTCACGTTGTAAGTTTGTGGGCAATGCACATTGTGCACTAGCTAGTACGGTCTATTCGTCTGCTGATAGTTTCGCTGTTACTTCTATCTCGATCTTCATCTTCTCATCGAGTAAGCCAGCTTCAAACATAGTTGCAGCAGGGAGGACGCAGCCGAGGTGCTTCTGAAATACCGGCCAGCAGGGTTCGAAATCAGCCTTGTTCGGCAGTATATAGCGTATGCGAACGATCCCGGATAAATCACTACCTGCCGATTTCAGAACTTGTTCAATATTTTTCAGGCACTGGTCCGCCTGTTCGATGACATTCTCGGAAATCGTCATTGTCGTGTAGTCGTACCCAGTCGTTCCAGACACGAACACAAAATCATCCTCAACTACTGCTCGGGAGTAGCCAATCTTACTCTCAAATTCTGAATCGCTGGAAATTAGTTGTCTACTCATGGAATGTCTCGAATTAGGCCTATAACAGTTGTGGTCGAACTCTACTTACTTAACTGGCTAAACAGGGGCAGCATTATAGCAGGATCGACAAAAGCGTGAACCCAGTTGAAACTCCTCGCAACAGCAGCAAATTCGGACAAATCACAACATATACCGTAAAATGGCCCTCACTCCGTCATGAAATAAAAGATAAAGAGCGTACACCATGCCAGCTAAAACGCTTCGAATTGCTACTCGTAAAAGTCCTCTCGCCCTATGGCAGGCCCACTACGTAAAGACGGTATTGGAAAAGACCCACAGCGACCTGAATGTTGAATTGCTCGCCATGAGTACTCGCGGCGACAAGATTCTGGATACACCATTGGCCAAGGTGGGGGGCAAGGGCCTCTTCGTTAAAGAGCTAGAACATGCGATGTTGGAAGACAGGGCAGATATTGCGGTGCATTCGATGAAGGACGTGCCGATGGAATTTCCTGAAGGACTTGGTTTGGCGGTCATCTGCGAACGCGAAGACCCCGCCGATGCCTTTGTCTCTAACCACTATGGAAAAATGACTGACCTGCCTCAGGGGGCAACGATGGGCACTTCGAGTTTTCGCCGCCAGTGTCAGCTGCGGGAACTACGTCCGGACTTAAAGATAGTCGATTTGCGTGGCAATGTGGGAACACGGCTGTTGAAGTTAGATGCTGGTGGATATGACGCGATCATTCTTGCGGCAGCTGGTTTAAAACGCTTGGAGCTGGAAGGGCGTATCTGCGAGAGAATTTCTTTCGAAGACTCCCTTCCTGCAGGTGGTCAGGGAGCGGTAGGCATCGAGTGTCGTACTCAAGATATTGAAACACTGCAATTGCTCGACTGTCTTCATCATGCGGATACCGCGTGTAGGGTAGTTGCCGAGCGGGCAGTGAATGCACGCCTGCAGGGCGGCTGCCAGGTGCCGATAGCGAGCTTCGCCGAGCTCTATGGCGAGGAGTTGCATCTGCGTGCCTTAGTTGGAAACTTGGAAGGGACGCAGATAATTCGCAGCGAGATTCGCGGCGACCGCCATCATGCAGAACAACTAGGCCTTACTGTTGCCGAAGATCTTTTGTCTCAGGGAGCGGAAGAAATACTCAACGCCGTGCGAGATCAATAGAAGGTTAATAGA
>JAPKAI010000100.1 GCA_028825335.1 Gammaproteobacteria bacterium
GCCGTTGAGTCGCATACATAAACATTCGCATTAGCAGCAACAGAAAAGCAGAGCAAGGTTATTGTTGTTAGTAGTTTGTTCATACCCAGAAGATACTATAGATATAGGCTGTCAGGTATCGCTTGAGGGACGTAACATGTTTGAATGCAGGATATTTGCAGGATATTATAGAATTGAAATAAATTAGGACTAGATTTAACGCTCTAACTCATTGATTTAATTGGTCGGGGCGGCCGGATTTGAACCGACGACCACTACACCCCCAGTGTAGTGCGCTACCAGACTGCGCTACGCCCCGATAATTTTTTTCTCAACCTTAGCAACTGGCTCACAGCGGTATCTTATTCGCTTACCTCATCCAGCAGTGTAGTACGCTACCAGACTGCGCTGCGCTCTAAATTGAATCTGACTTAAGATTACTGCAGATTTAAAACTGCGGAAACGCCTATAAACGCGCTATGACGATTTCCAAGTCTTTGACCAGAGATCTGATCTCGCTGACACTGACGTTGGATTTCGCAAGTTCTTCAGGATTATCACTCATCTTCTGTCGTGCGCCGCCAATAGTATAGCCTTGCTCGTACAGTAAACTCTTGATCTGTCTGATTAAAATTACATCTTTACGCTGATAGTAGCGACGATTACCGCGGCGTTTTACTGGCTTTAGAGAAGGGAATTCAGCCTCCCAATAGCGCAGAACATGCGGCTTAACCGCGCATAATTCACCTACCTCACCGATAGTGAAGTAGCGTTTTGGAGGGATTGGAGGTAATTCGTCATTATTCTTCGGTTCCAGCATAACCCTCTACCCTTGCCTTTAATTTCTGTCCTGGACGGAATGTCACTACACGTCTGGCCTTAATTGGAATCTCTTCGCCAGTTTTTGGGTTGCGGCCCGGTCGCTGTTTCTTATCTCGTAAATCGAAATTGCCATAGCCGGACAACTTCACTTGTTCGTTGCGTTCTAAGGAAAGGCGAATTTCTTCGAAAAATTGCTCTACAACTTCCTTTGCTTCGCGTTTATTAAGCCCTAGTTCTTCGAAGAGGCGTTCAGCCATATCGGCTTTTGTTAGTGCTCCATCCGCCATATCAAAATCCCCAACTAATTTCGCAAATTTGCATTAAATGCATCTTGTAGCCCGTTGACGCACTTGCTTATTATTGTGTTTATGTCGTCTTCGCTTAGAGTGCGCGAAGGATGCTGCCACGTCAAGCTCAAAGCGATACTTTTTTTGCCTTTTGCGACCGCATCCCCTTGATAAACATCAAATATTCGCAGATCAGTTAGGTGCTCACCCGCATTTACACGTACATTCGCCAGAACTTCGCTTGCTGCGTAGTTGCTGTCGATCAGGATAGCCAAATCTCGACTCACTTCTGGGAACTTAGAAAGTGCGCTTGCGGCTGGTAATCGGCGTTCCTGCAGAGGTGCTAGCTCTACTTCAAACATGTAACAGTTGCCTGTGATGCCCATTTCCCGCTGCATTGCAGGGTGCAGAGCACCTACGTGCCCCACTAGCTGACCATCTCTGACTATGCGGGCACATTGCCCACTGTGAAAGCAGGCGTACTCTGCTGCTTCGAACGTATACCTATCTAGCTCCAGGCCCAGAGCGAGTAATAACTCTACATCACCTTTTAGGTCATAAAAATCAGATAAATCTTTGTTATTATTCCAATTAACTGGCATTTTTCTTCCAGAGACTAAGCCAGCCAGCATCGCAGTCTGCTTAATTTCTTCACCGCACGACTGGAATACCAACCCTGACTCGAAGATTCGAATGCGCTCAGTCTGGCGGTTTTCATTGTATTTCAGCGTCGAGAGTAGTCCTGGCAAAATGCTCGTGCGCATCACCGCCATATCGGCGGATATCGGATTCTGTAACGAAACTCTAGGTTGATCTGGAAACAGTGTCTCGGCAAGAGATGGCTCAATGAAACTGTAGGTAACGACTTCCTGATAGCCTAAAGCTACAAGCTGCTGTCGAATCTGGCCTAGCTCGATGTGAGACTCAGGCGTTGAGCTCAGGCTTTGGTTGCCAAGACCTCCCGTCTGCGGCAGGTTATTGTAGCCATAGATTCTAGCTAATTCTTCGATTAGGTCCGCCTCAATGCTGACATCGAAGCGGTAGGAAGGGACCAAAACACGCAATACCTCACCGTCGTCTGCGCTGAGGCCGAACCCTAGTCTGCCCAAGATGTCTCTGACCTCTTTTTTATCCATCTGAATGCCGAGCAGGCTACTAATAGAGCTATGCTTCAGGCTAACTTCGATAGGTTCAGGGAGATTGCCAATCGCTTCGGTTATCGGCCCTGCTTCGCCACCACAGATATCCAGAAGCAACTGTGTAGCCCTCTGCATTGCAGTTCGTTGCAGCTGATAGTCGACGCCCCGCTCATAGCGGTGTGACGCATCTGTGTGCATACCATAGGATCTAGCCTTGCCGGCTACCGCCAACGGCGCAAAGAATGCACACTCTAGGAATACATGCTGAGTCTGATCGCTCACGGCAGTAGCCATGCCCCCCATGATGCCAGCCATGGCGATGGGTTTCGATGCATCGGTGATGAGCAAGGTCTCAGGGGTCAGCTCTATTTCTTTTCCATCGAGTAGCTCTAACTTTTCGTTCTGCTTCGCAAAACGAACATCAATATTCCCTTCCAGCTTCTCAAGATCGAATGCGTGCATGGGCTGGCCAAGTTCCATTAACACGTAGTTTGTTACATCAACTACCGGGGCAATACTTCGCAGCCCAGAGCGGCGTAGTTTCTCCTTCATCCACAGAGGCGATTCAGAATTGAGATTAATATTCTTGATAACTCGCCCTAGATAACGGGGGCAGGCATCTTTGGCAGTGATCCTAACTTCGAAGTTATCGATGATTGACTCGATAGGGGCTGGGAAGTCTAAAGGCGTTACATCTTGCCGTGCTATCACGCCCACTTCTCGAGCGAGACCGATCATACCCAAGCAGTCACCACGGTTGGGGGTCAGATCTAATTCAATGCTCGTGTCATCTAGCTTTAGAGAACTGCGTATATCTTCGCCCACACTGGCATTCTTATGAAGCTCCAACAATCCGTCGGAGCTTTCTTCTAAGCCCAACTCTTCGCTGGAACAGAGCATGCCGTTCGATTCGATACCGCGTATCTTTGCCTTCTTAATCTTGAATGGCTTCGCGTCAGATGACTCAATGATTTTAGCGCCAAGTTTAGCGAAGGGCGCCTTTAGACCTGCACGAACGTTCGGAGCGCCACAAACTACCTGAAACGACTCTTCTCCATCGGACACAGAACACAGGCTCAGCTTGTCAGCATCGGGGTGCGGCTCGACTGATTCAACTAGACCCACGACTATGCCACTGCACTGACGCGCAACCGGCGTTGAGCCATCGACCTCCAGGCCAGCCATCGTGAGCTCATCTATTAGTTGCTGCGTTTCGAGCTCTGGGCTTATCCATTCTCGAAGCCATTGTTCGCTGAATATCATATCTTAGGCCGACACTTTGAACTTATTTGCTAATTGAACTGTTGTAAAAATCTAAGATCGTTCTCGAAGTAGGTTCGAAGATCCCCTACGCCGTAGCGCAGCATCGCCAATCGTTCGACACCCATGCCGAATGCGAAGCCGTTATATTTTATCGTGTCGATGTTCGACATCTCAAGTACTCTTGGGTGCACCATTCCACAACCCATTACTTCCAGCCAACCGGTATTACCACAGATTCTGCAGCCCTTTCCCGCGCAACTGACACAACCCATATCTACTTCAGCAGACGGCTCAGTGAACGGAAAATAGGAAGGACGGAAACGGACTGGCATATCTTCTTCGAAATAGGCATGCAAGAAATCGATCACTGTGCCTTTCAAATCAGCGAAGCTCACATTCTCATCAATTAGCAAACCTTCGACCTGATGAAACATCGGCGTGTGTGTCAGGTCTGAATCACAGCGATAGACACGGCCTGGGCAGATCATTCTAAATGGCGGCTTGCCACCTTCCATGACTCTGACTTGTACCGGCGATGTGTGAGTTCTAAGGACAGTGCCAGGGCTCACATAAAACGTATCGTGCATTGCGCGAGCCGGGTGATGGCTCGGAATATTTAGAGCTTCGAAGTTGTGATAATCATCTTCTATTTCCGGACCCTCAGCGACATCGTATCCACTCGTTTCGAAGATTGAAGTAATACGATCTATGGTAATCGTGATCGGATGTAAGCCACCCTGACTCTGACGCCTGCCAGGAAGAGTTACATCAATAGCCTCGCTACTCAGCTGCTCATTGAGGCTTTCTTCTACCAGAGAGCTTTTTCGCATCTCTATAGCTTGCTGGACTTCGACCTTGGCGATATTAATACGCTCGCCAGCTGCTGGACGCTCTTCGGCTGGCAATTGACCAAGCGATTTCAATAGGGCCGTCAGTGTTCCCCTCTTTCCTAAATAGTGAACACGCAAAGACTCTAGAGAATTTTCATCACTAGAGTCTTTGATTGCTTGCAGGGCTTCTGCAAGTAGGGAGTCAGTATCTGCCATAAGCCACTTACCCAAGAAGAGTTAAGCTGCGAGGCTAGCTTTCGCCTGATCTACAACTGCATTAAATGCTGACTTGTCGCGTACTGCTAGGTCTGCCAACACACGGCGATCGACTTCGATATTAGCTTTCTTTAGCCCAGCGATAAGCTGGCTGTAGCTCATGCCATTCTCGCGCGCCTGCGCATTGATGCGCGTGATCCACAACGCTCTGAAGACACGCTTCTTGACGCGTCTATCACGGTAGGCGTATTGCCCTGCTTTGGTAACTGCTTGGGTGGCAACACGGAAGATACGGCTTCGTGCGCCGTAATAACCTTTTGCCTTCTTTAATACTTTCTTGTGACGTCGGTTTGCTGTGACGCCGCGTTTTACTCGAGCCATTTTAAATTCTCCTGATTAATTTTGTGATTAGACTTTGCGCAGCATGCGTTTAATTGCTGGCATATTGTCAGCATGCACAGGAGTAGTCCCGCGCAACTGACGCTTTCGCTTCGTCGTCATCTTAGTCAGGATATGACTCTTATAGGCGCTCTTGCGCTTGTAACCAGAAGCAGTTTTCTTAAACCGCTTCGCAGCACCACTGTGGGTTTTTAGTTTTCCAGCCATTACATATAACTCCGCATTTGCTCCAATGTTTATCAGTAACTATTGGATGCTTTTAATGAATACCTAACAATCAAAAGGTCAGCCTCCAATGATCCACTCGGATCATTGGAGGCTGACCCTAAATCTCGCTAGCGCTTTTTGACCGGTGCTAAAACCATAATGATTTGCCGGCCTTCCATCTTGGGCTCCTGCTCTACGGTGCCGTATTCAACGAGATCCACTCGGATCCTGTTGACTAGCTCCATACCAAGATGTTGATGGGCCATTTCCCGGCCGCGGAATCTAAGTGATACCTTGGCCTTGTCCCCATCTTCTAGGAAACGTATCAGGTTGCGTAGTTTTACCTGATAATCCCCTATTTCCGTCCCTGGTCGAAATTTTATCTCTTTAACTTGCGTTCGACGCTGCTTCTTCTTATTAGCTGCCTTTTCCTTCTTGAGATCGAATACGTGTTTACCATAGTCCATGATCTTGCAGACTTGTGGGTCCGCGTCAGGTGCAATAAGCACCAGATCAAGTTTGGCTTCGGCCGCAGCCCCTCGCGCGTCCTCTAATGACTTAATACCGAGTTGCTCTCCCTCCTCACCAACTAGGCGAACTTGGTCAGCTTCAATATGCTCATTAATGATTGGCTTTTTAGAACTGCTCCTCATGATATGCGCGAACGCTTATTCCTCGTATTCGATGTTATTAAAATTTTGTGTGGCCTTGCTACGCGCTACGGCCAAAGTTAGCGACATCCTGATTTAAGAGCGTACAAAACTCATCGAATGTCATCGCTCCCAGGTCCTCACCACCGCGCTTACGCACTGCCACAGTCCCCTTTTCTACCTCTTTATCACCAACTACTAGGAGATAAGGAACCTTCTGTAAAGTGTGCTCGCGGATTTTAAAGCCGATCTTCTCATTTCTCAAGTCCGCAGACACTCTAAAGCCTTTATTTTTCAAGGATTCTTCGAAATTTCGGCAATAATCGCTCTGTTTGTCCGTAATATTCAAAATCAGGGCCTGTTCTGGCGCTAACCAAGCAGGCATATCGCCCGCATAGTGCTCGATCAGAATGCCAATAAACCGTTCAAAAGAACCCAAAACTGCTCTATGCAGCATGACCGGCTCCTGCTTGCTGCTATCCTCTGCCACATACTGTGCTCCGAGGCGGCCTGGGGTGCTGAAATCGACTTGAATAGTTCCGCACTGCTGCACCCTGCCCATACAATCCTTCAGCGAGCATTCGATTTTAGGACCATAAAATGCGCCCTCGCCCGGCACTAATTCCCAAGGCAAACCAGTGGCATTTAGCGCATCCTTGAGGGACTGCTCTGACTTGTCCCAAACTTCGTCGGAACCAACACGCTTTTCAGGGCGAGTCGAGAGCCGCAGAATCACCTCGTCAAATCCGAAGTCCTTGTAGACAGCGAATAACAAAGTCATAAAATCCGCGACTTCTGCCTGAATTTGCTCCTCGGTACAGAAGATATGCCCATCGTCCTGAACGAAGCTACGCACACGCATAAGGCCATGCATGCTGCCCGAAGGTTCATAGCGGTGACATGACCCAAACTCAGCCAGACGCAGCGGCAGATCACGATAGCTCTTCAAGCCCTGATTAAAGACCTGGATATGACAAGGACAGTTCATCGGCTTGATCGCATACATGCGATTCTCGGACTCGACGCTAAACATTTCATCAGCGAATTTCGACGCGTGTCCAGACTTTTCCCAGAGGGAATAGTCTACTAACTGTGGTGTATTAATTTCCTTGTAGTCGTTTTTATCCTGAACTTCTCGCATATAGCGCTGTACAGTCTGATAGATCGACCAGCCCTTGGGATGCCAGAACGCCATGCCAGGTGCTTCTTCCTGAAAGTGAAAGAGGTCTAGATGCTTGCCCAATTTGCGATGATCGCGCTTTTCGGCTTCTTCTAGGCGCTGCAAAAAGAGCTTCAAGTCCTTCTTGGAGCCCCAGGCCGTGCCGTGTATTCTCTGTAACATCTCGTTGCTGGCATCGCCGCGCCAGTATGCTCCGGCCACCGAGGTGAGTTTGAATGCTTTAAAAGAAGCTGTAGCTGGTACGTGAGGACCGCGGCAGAGGTCGATAAACTCACCCTGTCGATAGAACGAAAGATCCTCATCGCCCGGAATAGATTCGATGATCTGGACTTTGTAGTCCTCTCCCATCTCCTTAAACATCGCAACCGCTTCATCACGACTCATGACAGAGCGCTCAACTGTGAGATTTTCTTTAACGATCTCCCCCATGACTTTCTCAATCGCCTGCAAATCTTCAGGAGTAAACGCACGCGTGAAGGAAAAATCATAGAAAAAGCCATCTTCGACTACTGGACCGATAGTAACTTGAGCTTTTGGAAAGAGACGCTGGACGGCCTGAGCCATTAGATGCGCGCAGGAGTGGCGAATTACTTCTAGGCCATCGCTGTCACGCTCAGTAATAATCGCCAAATTTGAGTCGTTGGATATAACAGTGGAGGAGTCAACGAGCTCTCCGTTCACGCGACCTGCCAGGGCAGCCTTTGCCAGTCCGGGGCCGATCGATTCCGCAACTTCCATTACAGTAACCGGGTTCTCGTACTCCCGTGCGCTGCCATCTGGTAGGGTAATTTTGGGCATATTACTTCCATTAAGCAGAGGAGACCTTCAGAATCACCATGACCATTGGCTAGATCAAAGCATATCGCCCAATCTACCAAATCTGCTATACAATTATTTGTAGTAACGAACTTCTAACGAATGGTAGGCACGGACGGATTCGAACCGTCGACATCTGCCATGTCATGACAGCGCTCTAACCAGCTGAGCTACGCGCCTATTTCACTCGATAGAAAAGACTGGCGATTATACGGAACCACGGGGCAATGTGTCGATGGCTTTGTGCCAAAATAAGCATTTAAGTTACTGCTTTAACAGTTGATTCTTCAGCTGCGCAATCTTGTCCCTAGTATCGGCCGCTTCCTCGAATTCGAGATTCTTTGCTAGGTCATACATTTTCGATTCTAGCAGGCTTATTTCATTGGTAACGGCCACCGGATCATTGAAATCGATGCGCGCAAAGGCGCCGCCCTTCTCCGCCGGACCCTTATCTCGTCTACGCACCCTGTTTGTCGGGCTAGCGTAAGCCCCCTCCATAATATCTAACACTTTCGTCTTAACACCCACTGGAGTGATGTTGTGTTCCTTGTTGTATTCGAGCTGTACGTTGCGACGTCGCTCCGATTCTCCCATAGCGCGCTCCATCGAACCCGTAACTCGATCGGCATAGAGAATAGCCCTGCCGTTGAGGTTTCTAGCGGCCCTGCCTATAGTCTGAATGAGGGACCGCTCCGAGCGAAGGAAACCCTCCTTGTCCGCATCTAGAATCGCTACCAGCGAGACTTCGGGAATATCCAGGCCCTCTCGAAGCAAATTAATTCCGACTAGTACGTCAAAGTTACCTAAGCGCAGGTCGCGCAATATTTCTGAGCGCTCTACAGTCTCTATATCGGAATGCAAATACCTGACTCGTACACCGTGTTCGGCGAGATAGTCAGTAAGATCCTCCGCCATCCGTTTCGTTAACACAGTGACGAGTACGCGCTCCTCCTTCGCGGTTACCTGGCGCACCTCGGATAGTAGGTCATCTACCTGAGTGACGGCGGGGCGCACTTCTAACTGGGGATCGATTAAACCTGTTGGCCTTACGACCTGCTCCACCCTGTTTCCCTCATGTTCCTCTTCGTAGACGCCAGGTGTTGCCGACACATAGATGATCTGTGGTGTGAGGTTTTCCCATTCCTCGAAGCGCAGCGGTCGGTTGTCGAGAGCCGAAGGCAGACGGAAACCATATTCCACAAGCGTCTCTTTTCGTGATCTATCGCCCTTATACATAGCGCCTAGCTGCGGAATCGAGACATGGGACTCATCAGCGATGACCAAAGCTTCACTCGGCAGGTAGTCATACAGAGTCGGAGGCGGTGCGCCAGCTCCTCTTCCCGACAAATAACGAGAATAATTTTCAATACCAGTGCAGTAGCCCAACTCCTGAATCATCTCCAGATCGAACTTCGTGCGCTGCTCTAACCTTTGCGCCTCTACAAGACGATTGTTGCTACGCAGTTGTTGCAGGCGCTCCTTTAGCTCAATTTTAATATCATCGAGCGTACCCAGCAGCGTTTCCCTCGGAGTCACATAGTGAGACTTCGGAAAGACAGTCAATCGCGGCACCTCTTTGATCTGCTTTCCCGTTAGGGGGTCGAAGAATGAAAGTTTCTCTATCTCATCATCGAACAGCTCTATTCGAATCGCATGGCGCTCGGATTCCGCCGGATAGATATCGATCACATCGCCTCGAACCCGGTAAGTCGCACGCCGCAATTCCATGTCGTTGCGAGTGTACTGCAGCTCTGTAAGTCGTTTGATCAGATTGCGCTGATCTACCTTTTCACCCCGATCGAGATGAACCACCATTTTTAGATAGGACT
>JAPKAI010000101.1 GCA_028825335.1 Gammaproteobacteria bacterium
TTCTTCGCTGGGGCTTTCTTCGCTGGGGCTTTCTTCTTAGCAGCTGCCTTCTTGGCAGGCGCAGGCGCAGCATCAGCTTCAACTTCTGCAGGAGCCGCTTCAGCAGGTGCAGGTGCAGGTGCAGCTTCTGCTATTACTTCTGCAGGAGCTTCTTTAGCAGACGTAGCATCAGCTTCAACTTCTGCAGGAGCCGCTTCAGCAGGTGCAGCTTCTGCTACTACTTCTGCAGGAGCTTCTTTAGCAGACGCAGCTTCAGTTTCGGTTGCCGCCTCTACAGCCGGGGCTACTTCTGTTTCTGCAGTTGCTTCAACAGCCGCATCATCTTCTATCTCGATGAATTCGCTAGTTTCGCCTGCAGGGCCATTTTTCTCACGCCCTTCAACACAAGCATCGGCGATCGCTTCTACATACAACTGAATTGCACGTATCGCATCATCGTTACCCGGAATTACGGTAGTGACCCCGTCAGGGTTGCTATTGGTATCAACGATACCAATCACTGGGATCTTCAGATTGTTTGCTTCAGTAACCGCAATACGCTCGTGATCTACGTCGACTACGAATATCGCGTCAGGCAAGCCGCCCATATCCTTAATGCCACCGATACTGCGCTCAAGCTTTTCCTTGGAACGAGTTCGCATAAGGGCTTCTTTCTTGCTCATGCGGCTCAGCGTGCCATCTAACTCCTGCTGCTCAAGATCTTTCAACTTCTTAATGGAGCCACGAATAGTTTTGTAGTTAGTCAACATACCACCGAGCCAGCGATGATTTACATACGGCATTCCTGCGCGCTCTGCTTCCTGCTTAATGATTTTCCCAGCTGCTCGCTTCGTGCCGACAAAAAGTATTTTCCTTTTCTTTTCAGCAAGATAAGAAACTTCTTCAAGTGCGGAATTGAGCGCAGGAACCGTGTGCTCGAGGTTGATGATGTGGATTTTGTTTCTGGAGCCAAATATATATGGATCCATTTTTGGGTTCCAGTAGCGACACTGGTGCCCAAAATGTACTCCTGCACGGAGCATATCTTTCATACTTACAGTCATGTTGTTTCCTTCGGTTTGGGTTAGGCCTCCATACACCCCATGGTTCAACCAATCTGAAATACAGCTACAGAGAGGCACCCAGAACTCATGTGACGGTGTATGTGCGACGTTAGTTAATGTTAATTTTAGCCTTCTAGACCGCTTACCTCCCACCAGACTCATATGAAAGTTAGAGGCAGCAACCACGAAAACGCGCAGCTTTATACCACAATAGCGCCGCTACTGAAAGAAATTATCGCAACCAGACTATTGACCAGATGCGCTCTATGACCCATGCCAAGCCGGTTTCATCCGCACTCGAAAGCCCGTAGGCCCTGTTACAAAGGTGGCTCCTGCATTACAATACTCAGCCTTTGCCTCTAACGGTATTATCATCATCAACTCTGGAAATAACTGGCACTTCAATGACGATTCATATTAAAACATCTGACGACATTTTGAAAATGCGGGTAGCAGGCAAGCTGGCCTCCGAAGTCTTGGAAATGATTGGCCCGCATGTGCAGCCTGGGGTTAGCACCGGCGAGTTGGATAAGATTTGCCACAACTACATCGTCGATGTGCAGAAAGCCATCCCAGCCCCACTGAATTACAATGGCTTTCCTAAATCCATCTGCACGTCGGTAAACCACGTTATTTGTCACGGTATTCCCAGCGATGGGAAGACCCTCAAGGCAGGCGACACCATAAATATCGATGTCACCGTCATAAAAGATGGATTCCATGGCGACACCAGCAAAATGTTCTGCGTCGGCGAAGTACCCGAGCATGCGAAGCGCCTCATCAAGGTCACGCAGGAATGCCTGTACAAGGCAATCAACATCGTCAAGCCTGGCGTTACACTCGGCGATATCGGACACATCATTCAACAGCACGGCGAAGCTCATAATTATTCGATCGTGAGGGAATATTGCGGACATGGCATCGGACGCGTTTTTCACGAAGAGCCCCAGGTACTTCATTTCGGCAGGCCTAACAGCGGAACGACTCTCGTGGAGGGCATGACATTCACCATCGAACCCATGCTTAATGCAGGCACCCGCTACACTAAGCTATCCAAGAAAGACGGCTGGACGGTAACCACTAAAGATCGAAGGCTTTCGGCGCAATGGGAACACACCATGGTAGTTAACAATGATGGTTGTGAGGTCTTTACTCGACGCTCCGACGAATCATTTTGAATCCAGATACGCTCGCGATCGATGAAGAATATAGCGATGAAGGTTCCGAGCTGGGCGCGAAGCTTCTCGACATCACAGCTCTGCAGGCAGAACTCAATAGCGCTAACGATTTGGTACAACCTCTTAAACAGGTGATAGAGAGCGCTAGCAACATCCTGAATGAACGCTACAAAGCAAATCTCAGCATCACCGAGATAGTATCCGGTCGCGCCTGGGTAGTAGATCAAATACTAAAACTCGCCTGGCAGGCTCAGCCATGGCCGGACGAGAAAGACATCTCACTAGTCGCAGTTGGTGGTTATGGCCGCGGCGAACTGCTCCCCCATTCCGACATCGATTTATTGATTCTCACGCGCAAAGATAATGCCAACCGTTATAAGAGCTGCATTAGCTCGTTCTGTACCCTGCTGTGGGATATCGGCCTCGAGATTGGCCAGAGCGTCCGCTCCATCAAGCAATGCAAAAGCGAAGCTGTCAATGACATAACCGTGGCCACAGCGCTGATGGAGTCACGCACGATCACTGGCCCAGCAGAATTGCATAGCGAGATGTACGCCCTTACTACTGGAAAGCGTGTCTGGCCGATCAAACAATTCCTGCGCGCAAAGTGGGACGAGCAAAACGCACGGCATGAGAAATACCATGATATCGACTATGCGCTCGAGCCTAATGTTAAAACCTCACCCGGCGGCCTTCGAGACATTCAGACTATCGCATGGGTAGCGAAGCGGCATTTTGGTGCGAATTCGTTTCAGGATCTAGTCGATGCTGGTTTCCTGAAAGAATCTGAGATGACGATGCTCAACAAAGGACAACAGTTTCTTTGGAAGCTCCGCTATGGCCTGCACTTCCTTGAAGGCCGACGCGAGGATCGCTTATTGTTTGATAAGCAGAGGGAACTCGCGAAACTTTTCGGCTACCAGGATGACGATAAGAGTCTCGGTGTCGAGAAGCTGATGAAGCAGTACTACCGCGCAGTTGCGAATATGCGAGCGCTCAACGATGTGCTTCTGCAGCACTTCGACGAGGCGATACTTCGCGAGGGTGAACGTGTAAAGATTGAGAAGATAAATAGCCGCTTTCAGATTCGGAATGACTGCATCGAGGCGATAAGCTCGGATATCTTCAAGCGCCAACCATCGGCGCTAATAGAAATTTTCGTGTTGATGGCCCAGAACCCAAAAATCCAAGCGATTCGCGCCTCGACAGTTCGCCTGCTCCGCGACAATAGACGCCTTATCGACGAAGAATATAGACACGACATTCGTAACGTCACCTTATTCATGGAACTCATACGTTCTCCGCACAAGATGACGCTGCAGATTCGCAGGATGGCTCGCTATGGAATTCTAGGCAGATATCTACCGGAATTTGAGCAGATAACTGGGCAGATGCAACACGACCTTTTCCATATCTACACTGTCGATGCCCACACACTGCAAGTAGTCGAGAACATGCGACGGTTCAGGCTACCCGATGCCGCTGAGAAATATCCGGTAGCAGCACATATACATAAGAATCTCCCGAAAGTGGAATTGCTGTATATCGCTGGCCTCTATCACGACATCGCTAAGGGCCGTGGTGGTGATCACTCTGCCCTAGGCATGAAAGATGCCGAAGATTTCTGTGTTCGACATAGACTCAGCGCGTGGGACACCAAGCTGGTCGTCTGGTTGGTCAGCAAGCACTTGTTTATGTCGATGACCGCTCAGCGCAAAGACATCAACGACCCTGAGGTAATTCATGAGTTCGCCACATTGATAGGCGACAAGTTGCATCTCGACTATCTGTATGCGATGACAGTGGCTGACATTAGCGCGACCAATCCTGAATTATGGAATAGCTGGCGCGCTAGCCTGATGAAGCAGCTATATTTGAATACGAAGCGCGCGTTACGGCTCGGGCTCGAAAACCCACGCAACGCAGAAGAGCGTATTAGTGACAAGAAAGAAACCGCCCTCTTCAAGCTGGCCGAACACGGCATAGACGAAGAGCCAATTCAGCAAATTTGGGCGAATGCCAACAACGAATATTTCTTGCGCGAATCAGCGGCAAATATTGTTTGGCATACAGAAGCCATCGCGTCATTTCTCGAATCGGGATCTCTAGTAGCAACCGACTGCTTGATTCAAAACGCGCTCGAAGGCGCCACGCAGATATTCATCTACACGAGGAATAGTAACTACCTCTTCGCGAAAACTGCAGCAGCATTCGAGAAATTGAACCTAAATATTCAAGGTGCGCGAATCTTTACCTCGGACAACGACTATTGCATGGACACCTACACGGTGCTCGAAGCTTCCGGCAAGCCTGTGGGAGACAATCCGAAGCGCCTCGCTGAAATTGAAAAAGTGGTCACGAAATATCTCAATTCGGATATGGAGACTATCTCCCCTTCACACATTCGTCGCACTCGTAAAGACAAATATTTTAGCCACACAATCGAAATCAATTGGCTCAATTCCCCCGACAGAAATTATTCTACCGTCGAGATTAACTGCCCAGACCAATCGGGCATTCTTGCCAGCATAGGCAAAACCTTTGCGGAACATCAAATAAACCTGCAGGATGCGCGCATCACTACTCTTGGCGAGCGCGTAGAGGATTTGTTTTTCGTCACCGACCAGTCCAATAAGCCTATCGGTGATCAAGACCTGATCGATAAGATAAGCTCAGAACTGAAAATAGAACTCGAGCGACGACTCGACACATAGACAACCTTTAAACTTTTAACCAATTTAGTAAACCAATCATGACTACGCTCTACGGAATAAAAAACTGCGACACCATCAAGAAGACGTGTTACTTGCTCACCGAATTGGGAGTCGGCTACGACTTTCATGACTACAAGAAGCTTGGCTGTGACGAGGCTCTTATTAAGAAATTCCTTAAGCACTTTGACTTCAAGTCCCTAGTCAACACGCGCGGAACGACATGGCGAAAATTACCCGATGCTGTAAAAAAAGACCTAAGCGAGGCATCCGCCATCAAAATTATGAGCGAGAACAATTCGATCATTAAGCGACCGATTATCGAGAGCAAAGGCAAGTGGCTACTCGGTTTCGACAAGGAAAAAATTCAAGCGTTAGCGCAAGATTAATCAGATGCACTCTAAGGATCACTACACCATGAATACAACAGTAATACATAGCCTAGGCCTAGGTTTGGCAACTCGCAATGCGAAAAACGAGATCATCGAAGTCTACTATCCAGCGCCACAGCTAAGCCCGGATACAGCCCTGAGCAGTTTGCTGCTAACTAGCTGCACAATTCAACCCGGCGAGAACGCAGTTACAGAGATCGATGAAACGGCAGCATCCGCACTTTCTACCGTCCTGAAAAAAGCCGAATTTCATGAACACGCCGAGCAAGTTCAGCTAATGAGTAAAGGCCAAGGCCAGCTCATTCTCTGCGTGCTATTCACAGACAGTCCTCCTAAAAGCGTAGCCGAAGCCTATCTCAAGCTTCACCTACTCTCGCATCGTCTCTGTAAACCGCATTCGCTTAATCTCGAAGGGCTGTTTGCCGTATTGCATAACCTGGCCTGGACTAACGAAGGCGCAATCGACTTAGAAGAATTACCAGGACGCCAGTTAGCAGCAAGACTGCGAGGCGCAGCCCTTGAAGTTGCCTCTGTGGACAAGTTTCCCAAGATGACTAATTATGTCGTTCCTGCAGGTGTCCGCATCGCCCATACTGCCCGAGTTCGTCTCGGAGCCTATCTCGGAGCTGGCACGACTGTCATGCACGAAGGCTTCGTGAATTTCAATGCAGGCACCGAGGGGCCTGCGATGGTAGAAGGACGTATTTCGGCGGGTGTTATGATCGGCGCGAATAGCGACCTTGGTGGGGGCTGCAGCACTATGGGCACCCTCTCCGGTGGCGGCACTGAAGTCATTTGGGTAGGCGATAACTGCCTGATTGGCGCCAATGCGGGTATAGGAATCCCTCTAGCGAATGGCTGCACAGTAGAAGCTGGCTTATACCTTACAGCAGGTACTAAATTAAATGTTCTCGGGGCCGATGGCGCATTACTGAAAACAGTAAAAGCGAAAGAACTGGTCGGTGTCGAAGACCTACTTTTCAGACGCAACTCACTTTCCGGTGGCGTAGAATGTGTACCTCTAAAGTCATCAATCAGCCTTAACGATGATCTGCACAGTCATAACTAGCGTGTGCAGAGCAGTTAGACAAATAGCCACTAATCAAAAGATAAAGAAAATACCATGAGCAAAACTCTCGAACTGGCGCAACAGCTTATTCAACGCCCCTCCATAACACCATTGGATGAGGGTTGTCAGGAACTGATCGCGAAGCGACTAACCGCCATCGGATTCAGTGTTGAGACACTTCAATTTGAGGACGTGACAAATTTATGGGCAACACTAGGCAGTAGCGGCCCCCTATTCGTCTTCGCGGGTCACACAGATGTCGTACCGACAGGTCCCCAGAACAACTGGCAGTATCCCCCATTTAGCGCCACAGTTGCCGATGGCCTCCTGCATGGCAGAGGCGCCGCCGATATGAAGGGTAGTATCGCCGCAATGATAACTGCAGTCGAACGCTTCCTAGCAGTGTCTGAGCTCAATGCGCGCATTGGTTTCCTCATCACCAGCGATGAAGAAGGCGCTGCCATAAACGGCACGCAAAAGGTAATCAAAGAACTCGGCGCTCGAAATATCAAAATAGATTACTGCCTGGTTGGAGAGCCAAGCAGCCGCGAGCAGTTGGGTGATACTGTCAAGATCGGGCGGCGCGGCTCACTAGGCGCGAAGCTTGTCGTAAATGGTACTCAGGGTCACGTGGCCTATCCACAACTTGCCATCAACCCAATACATAAGATCTTGCCAGTGTTAACACACCTAACCGATATAACTTGGGACGAAGGTAATGCTTCCTTTCCGGCAACCAGCTTTCAGATTTCGAATATCAATGCGGGCACTGGTGCCACCAACGTCATTCCGGGACAAATAGAGGTCGTCTTTAACTTTCGCTTTTCCACAGAGCTAGATGCACCCACCATTAAATCGCGAGTAACACAGCTACTCGACGAAGCTGAATTAAATTACCAGTTAGATTGGAATCTGTGGGGAAAACCTTTTTTGACTGACACGGGCAAGCTCGTCAAGGCCATTTCCGAAAGCATTCAGCAAAATTGCGGATACGACACTGAGCGCTCAACCGCCGGCGGTACTTCCGATGGCCGCTTCATCGCACCCACTGGAGCTGAAGTCGTTGAACTCGGACCCTGTAATGCAACTATTCATCAAGTCGACGAGAAAATAACCGTCGCCGAGCTAGACAAGCTATCAGATGTCTACCAGGGCGTACTACAAACGCTGGTAAGCTAGCTTCTAATATGGCCTAAGCGATAATATAAACGTCGTAGCGGCTGCTGCTTCCCTTGAACTCTATGTCTGGTTTACCTGATCCAAGATGAGGCGAAAGCTTCGCTCTTTTAACCACTACTCGCTTCTTCGCGAGAAGCTTCGCGCAATCAAGTAGCTCTGCTCCATCGGCTTGATGGCCAAGCAGTTGCTGCAACGCAGCCATATCTTTCTTTACCTTCGCGCTCTTGCGCCTCTCCGGGAACATGGGATCGAGGTATACAACGTCAAACTGTTGGGAGTCCGCTACGAATTCGAGCAAGTCGCCAAAATGTAGCTTCATTCTCCCCAAGATAGCGCCAATTTCCTGGCCATAGCAGCCAGTTCGAGCTAATCCGTCTGCCAAGAGAGCGTGAACCACTGCCGAGCGTTCTAACAATGAAACTTCGCATCCTAAGCTCGCAATAAGGAATGCGTCCTTGCCCAAACCTGCAGTCGCATCCAATACCACAGGTCTCTGACTACCTCTGATTCCCAATGCCTTGGCTATATTTTGACTCCTGATCGAGCTATTCGCACGGTGGTTCAGCTTGGCATCGGAAAAATCGACACATAGTTCACCAGTTTGAGCGCCGCCAGTAGTCTGCAATAGTAGTCTTGAGTCACGGTAAACTAGCAGATAGTCGAAGTCAGTAACTTCTCTAGGAGAGTAGGGGGATGGCAATTCTATAGTGGGCAAATCAAGATCAGTAGACAGTTTGATTTGCCGTTCTGCCGAGTCGGAACCTGATCTAGCAACTGCTACTTTCACAAGGCTAGGAGTATAAGCGCAATACCGAGCAGGACTCGGTATATAACAAAAGGCAGAAAACCGAATCGCTCAATCAATTGCAAAAAGTAGCGAATGCACAAGTACGCGACCACGGCCGAGATAAAGATGGCATAAAGCAAGACAAACCATTCAACTGACTCTGTTTCTGCCTGTAGCAATTGGATGCCCCTTAGCAATCCCGAGGCTGTAATAATCGGTATCGCGAGCAAAAAAGAGAAGCGTACGGCGGCGGCCCGATCAAGATTGCAAAAAAGCGCGGCAGTCATTGTTACACCTGAGCGAGAAGTGCCAGGGATTAGTGCGAGTACTTGAGAGAAGCCTATTAGCAACGCTGTTTTCCAATTCATGTCAGCCAGCGTCCGTTGCTTGCTACCAAAGCGGTCTGATACAAACAGCAATAGCCCAAAACCAATGGATGTAACTCCGATGAGTATAAGCGAACGACTATACTGCTCTACCTGTGAGGCTAATAACAAACCACTAAGGCCTGCCGGAATCGTAGCGGCAAGTAGCATCCACGCGAGCTTAGAATCTTCGGAGTTTTTTCTTTGAAATACGCTCAATATCAGGGCAAAGACAAGACGCTGCAATTCGTCTCTGAAGTAAATTAATACTGCGAATAATGTTCCCACATGTACGGCGACATCGAAGGTAAGACCCTGGTCGTGCCAAGCAAATAATAGTGAGGGCAATATCAAATGCCCTGAGGAAGAAACGGGCAGAAATTCCGTGGCGCCTTGCAGCACAGCCAGGATTGTTACCTGAAAAAAATCTAGCCCCTGTAGTTCCAATGTAATCCCTACGCCTCTTCCCATTTCTGCTTAGCGGTATCAGTTACTGTCGTGAATCAGGCTAAGTATAGTCTAATTGTTCTTTGACGTAGTTTGGTCGCAACGCTGCGGCTTCGACGGCTTCTCCACAGTTAAAGCGCAGTAACGCTAGCTTTGCAATTAGCTGATTACTTATTACTGGTATTAGGGGCTGAGCTGCTGCTGTACATCCCAGATGCTGCAGTATTTTACTCTGTCTTTCCCAGCCGCTGCCTGCGAGACACCAACTAGCACCTGCCAAATCCTCGGGCAGTGCGTCGATATCTTCAATCAGCGCAACCTGTTCCCTGCCAACTAACTTTACACCTTGTCGGTCTGAGCATTGATAGGCTGCAAAATAGAGTTCACCTTCTCTCGCCTGATCACTTACAAGTACTCTGTCAAAAGAGCTCTCTGAAA
>JAPKAI010000102.1 GCA_028825335.1 Gammaproteobacteria bacterium
TCTGTATCAAGGTCCGCTCCCTGGTCATCATTTGTCTCTTCTATTGTCTCTTCTACTGATGCCTGAGAATCCTCGGGCTTTTCGTTCTCTGATTCCTGATCTGGAGTCTGCGTGCTCATGACGTCCCCTGCCTAAACTTTGTGATTCGATTACTGTGCGTATTCATGGCCTGACAAGCAGGCAATGACCCGTATATGGGGGCTTGAGGAGAGGTTTCAAGCAATTACAGGAAATTCCAAGAAATTTTCTTCAGTGGGTATTCTCACAAATGGGTTCACAGGCAAATTAGCTAAGTTGTAGCCAAAATAAGCAGCGCGTATTTATTTGCAAATTTTGTGCATTGTTAGACCCTCTTCCAATATACTTTAGCCCTATGCTGCAACAACTATCCATTCAGAACTACGCCACCGTCGACACGCTAGAGATAGAGTTCAAGGCAGGCATGTCGGTGATATCCGGGGAAACCGGGGCCGGCAAATCCATCATGCTAGGTGGTCTTGGCCTGACATTAGGCGACAGGGCCGACAAGGGCATAGTTCGCACCGGCGCAAAGAAGGCCGACATCTGCGCAGAGTTCGACATCACCAACATTCCTGCTGCCCAAAAGTGGTTGAGCGAGAACGACCTCCAAGAAGAATCCGATTCGGGCTCCTGCCTGCTGCGCCGCGTGGTCAACGCCGACGGCAGATCGAAGG
The DNA here is from genome assembly GCA_028825335.1 of Gammaproteobacteria bacterium. Classification (GTDB taxonomy): domain Bacteria; phylum Pseudomonadota; class Gammaproteobacteria; order Pseudomonadales; family Pseudohongiellaceae; genus UBA9145. Next base: position 696 of record JAPKAI010000102.1, read on the forward strand.
GTTATATCAACGGCTCGCCGGTCACCATGGCGTCATTGAAGTCGCTAGGCGAAATGCTGCTAGATATTCACAGCCAACACGAACACCAATCTCTATTACACCGCGCCACCCATCAGCGCCTACTCGACGATTTCTGTGTCTCAGCAAAACACCTCGTTGCGATGCAAACCACTTACAAGCAATGGCAGAAGAATGCGCAGCTGATCGAGGCGCTAAGCAACCGCTCGCAGGAAGATTCGGCACAGACACAGCTGCTCTCCTACCAACTGAGCGAACTAGATGAACTCGGCATTGCCGTTGACGAAGTACCCAAGCTCGAAGCGGAATTTAAGTCACTGAATCACGCGGATGAGACAATAGCCTCGGTGCAGTCGGCACTGACTTTATGTGGCGGCGACGATGAGAAAAATGCCACGGCTGCAATGCATCAGGCACTGAAGGCGCTCAGCGAATTACCCGAGAAGAACGCCCGCGTGACCAGCATCATAGAGCTACTAGAAAGCGCATCTATCCAGCTGGACGAAGCGGTGTCCGATCTTCGCGCCTTCTCCGATGAATTTGAAGCGAACCCGGAACGACTAGAGCAGGTCAACACACGACTTGGCTTACTCCACGCCATCGCGCGTAAGCACAAGGTCAAACCAAACGAGCTAGCACAAATCATCGCCGATCTAAGGCAGCAACTAAACCTTATCGAAAACAGCGATGCCGAACTCGAGAAGCTGGCGGCCGCCGACAAGCAACTGCGCGACGACTACCTTATGGTTGCTGGCGAGATCAGCAAGCAACGCAAAAAAGGCAGCAGCAAGCTCGCCAAGCAGGTCAATGAACAACTCAAGCAGCTGGGCATGCCTCATGCGAGTTTGGAGGTACAGTTACTCGCCAGCGAAAAGGACAAGCCCGCCGCGAATGGCTTAGAAGTCGTTGAATTTCTAGTGAGCACCAACCCGGGTCAGGAAGCGAAGCCGCTGGTCAAGATAGCCTCGGGCGGCGAACTCTCCAGAATCAGTCTCGCGATACAGGTAATCACCGCGCAGACGTCGCATATACCAAGCCTAGTATTCGACGAGGTGGATGTAGGTATTGGTGGCGGGGTCGCGAAGGTAGTCGGCCAGCTACTAAGACAGCTTGCCGAGCGCACGCAGATTCTGTGTGTTACCCATCAGGCACCAGTCGCGGGCCAGGGCCATCATCATTTCTTTGTCAGTAAGTTCACGAAGGCGGGATCTACGCTAACGCAGATAACTGAGCTATCAGAGACTGAAATTGTACGAGAAGTGGCGCGCATGTTGGGTGGCGAAGACCTCAGTGACGAGTCACTCGCCCACGCCGAGCAGATGGTAGCTAGCAACTAGCCAAACGTTATTCCTGTCTATTTTTATCTATTCTTTGGCTTGGCAGTCTTTGCAGATACCGTATAGGTACATGCTGTGGTCGGTTATCCTAAAACCGTACTTCTTGGCGATCATCTCTTGCTGGTTCTCGATAATCTCGTCGTAGAACTCTGCAACGCTGCCGCATGTCTGACAAACGATATGATCGTGATGGTCTATCGAGGTGAGTTCGAAGACCGAACTGCCGCCCTCGAAATGATGGCGCATCACTAAACCCGCCGACTCGAACTGAGTAAGCACTCGATAAACAGTGGCCAAGCCAACATCTTCGTCGGCCTCTATTAGGGCCTTGTAGACGTCTTCCGCACTTAGATGCTTGGTCTCGGAGCTCTCCATGATTTGCAGAATCTTAACCCTGGGCAGGGTTACTTTGAGACCTGCTTTGCGAAGTTCCTGATTTTCTGTAGCCATATCTCACTCTCAAATTCGGGGGTTGCGCTTAGGTGCCGTACCGTAGGCAGTTTTACTGCCTCTAGGAGTAGGGTATTATGCCTGCTGGCTGGGCTCGATGAAAGATTAAGCCCGCAGTTTCGAAGGTTTAGGACAGAAGACAACAATAGTGACCTTACATTTACTAGGGTCAAATTAGAGTGAGTCAACGACAGAATTATGAAACAAGCATTTAGAATCAGCGCTCTACTTATCCTGACGTCCCTGCTATTGGCTTGTGGCAATATCGGCAACATGGATTTTCCCGGCGTGTATAAAATTTCTATTCCACAGGGAAACATCATTACTCAGGACATGGTCGATCAACTTCGCCCTGGCATGACGAAAAGGCAGGTGATTTTTGTTATGGGTACTCCGCTAGTCCGCGACCCCTTCCATCAAGATCGCTGGGACTATGTCTATAACTTTCAGCCCGGTGGCGGCATACGCGGCCAAGAGCGCGTGTCAGTGTTCTTCGTCGAGGACGCACTTACCAACTTCACTGGCGACTTCACACCGACCAGCGATACACCTGAGACAGCTGAGACAACAGAACAAGCCAGCACTATTTAGTACTAGCTCTAGCAGTTAGTGTAAACCTACCAGTACGCTTTAGAACTCAAACCGTAACCCAACCTCAATAGACCTTCCCGGCGCTGGCGCCAAATCCTTCAGCAATGAAGTGTGATGACGAATCTCTTCGTCCAGAAGATTGTTCACTTTGAAGAACAACAACGTTTCCGAGTTGCCGAGCGGTATGTGGTAGTCCGCGTAATAATTTAGCAGAGAATAACCGCCAGTACGCGCTTCATTAAATCCAGTATCGGATTGGTTCTGCACCTCGGTCCAACGCAGCTTCGTCTGCCAATTTACATGGGAATGGCGTAGCTCGAAGCCGGCGCTCAAAGGCGGAATTCGTGGCACGTTACCTTGGCTATCAAACTCCGCGCGCACATAGTCACCAAATAGACTGACCTCGGTGAAATGATCGCCGCTGCGCCTAAGCGGAAAATTCACCTCCACTTCTATCCCGTAGAACAAGGCATCGTTTTGTTGATAGCGCGAGATTTCTACTTCGTCTAGGAAAACACCCGTGTCGTTCTGAAAAATAAAATCGCTAATGTCGTTGTAATAAAAATTCACCTCGCCTCTTACATCGCCTAGGTGTTTACGAAACCCAATCTCGAAGTTGGTCGAGTTCTCAACGTCTGCATCGGGCAAGCCAATCTCTAATCGTTGCGTCGCTGCGTGCTCGACTAGCAACTCGCTCGGTAATTCACTGCAGGATGTATCGATATTGGAGAACAACTCTTCGACCGTAGCCGAGCGCTGTGACTGTGCAACAGAGAACAGCATGTTAGTTTGTTCACTAAAGCGCCATATCGCCGCTGCAGAACCACTGAAGGTGGTGTTGTTAGAATCGCAGGCGCCGCGGTTTTGCTGCAAGCTCTGGCGTTCACCGCGCAAACCAAACTCATAGGTGAAATCGCCTCTATCGATACTGTGCAGCGTAAACAACGCAAAAGAATCGATGTCGGTCTGGGGTATAAACGCTTCCTCGCCTACCGCCGAGAAGTCGCGATGAGAAAAGTGCGTGCCGATTACGCCTTCGCGGGTCTCGCTACTCGCCAGATGCAGCACAAATCGCCCCTCGAGTCCGTCTTGTTCGAACAGAGTGCCAATTTCACCGCTAGGTTCTATTTCCACATGTTGGTAGTCGACGGTACTGAACCGCCCATGTAGCTCATCGAACCAACCGCCGAGTGGAATTTCCACTTCGATATCCGCACGATCCTGCTCCATGACGATGCGCACTCCGTCTAGGTGTTCTTCGCCATGCTCTTCTTCGTGCGCATGACCGGGAATGCCATATTCGTTTTCCAAACGATTTAGCGAGAAGCCAATATAGCCGCCGTCATCAAATATCCAGCTACTACCCACTGTCTGCACACCCGACCGGGCATTGGAATTCACCAGGCGTGAGCGGCTCTCGAGCAGCTCCTCAAATTCTTCTTCATCCGCCAGATCGATGCTATTGGGGTTGATTGCGAAGCCTGGCACCTCGACATCATTGCTCTCACGATAGACACCATCGATATGCCAGGCGATGTTTCCCGCGCCACCCTCGAGTCGCCCAACGGTTACCTGTTGATCGTTGACACTATTGTTTCGCGTCTCCATGATGCCGGTTATGCCAGAGGGCATGCTTGTTGGAATACGGTTGTCGATTACGTTCACCACGCCCCCGATCGCTCCATTGCCATAGAGCAATGCAGCGGGACCACGGATGACTTCAATGCGTTCTGCTAAGGCAGGCTCGAGGCTATTCGCATGGTCGGCGCTGATAGCCGAAGCATCGATGTTGCCGATGCCGCCCTGCAACACCTGCACTCGATTGCCGCCTTGGCCGCGAATAACGGGCAAGCCGACACTGGCCCCGAATGAGGCAGTGGTTACGCCGACCTGATCTTGCAGAGTCTCGCCCAATGTCGCGGCGACTTTCTCGCGAAGCTCTTCGCCGGCGAGAATGCTCACCGGCATCGCAGTATCTGCACGCGACCGATGCAGGGTCGACGTCACGATCATCTCTTCGATAGCTAAATCAGAATGCTCGAGCTCTTGTGCTACAAGCTCGGATGAAAACGGTATTGGCAGGAGCGCACAGGCAACTGTGCCGGCCTTTCTAAAATTAAATTTCATTACTTATCTCACAAATAACAACGGTAGAATTTATCAATCAGACAGGAGCAACAAGATACTTTGCAGGTCGCAGGCGCTAGCTGATTGAGGACCGAATAGATTTATGTGTAAGAAGGAGGGCTGCGCGCGGAGGCGCTTATAGGCTCGGAGGAGATTTGATTCTGAATCAGAATCGGGAATGTTTGATGTGTACTTAGAAAGCTTAAATTAGTTGCTTCTGCAACAGCTATATCTTCGAGTGAACCTATCTTGAGACAGATTTCACAATCGAACTGCGCTTGTAGATCAGCTTCGTGACTGTGCCCATGCTCGACAGCCTGAGCAAACAAAAGGAACAGACTCAGCACCGCCATCAACGGCAACGACCTGAGCGCCGTCATCTGCTTGCGTATCCCGCGCACTATTTTAGTGCTTGTCTGTGAAGATAGTTGCATGGTCGTCTGTTTAATTGTTCGCTCGCTCTAATGAGGCGAGAGATAAACTTGGACTTACGATTCAACTAAAAAATCACTGCCAACGCAAGCAGAACTCAAAAATATCCTACTTCGCGATTCGCTCGGCCATTGCCTGCAACGCATCCATGCCAACAATATCCTGCGCCAGCAAATACAAATCCTGTCGCGGAATCTTCGGCAGGGCCATGATCAGTGTCTTCATGTGCGCCTCTTCCTGGCCGCGACGTTCTTCGAGAAATTCACCCTCCCCAATCGGGGAACGCTTATTCACTACCAGGCAATCGACACTTATCTTGCCCTTCTTCAGCTGCTGCTGCAGCTCGATCGTCTCCAATACCGGTAGGCGCTCGGCGGCGAGCACTATCACAAAGGAAGTTTGATTCTTATCGGATATCTTGTCTCGCAGTGAAGTGAAGCGTAGCCGGCGCCGATTCAACAGGCTGCGTATGCCTGACTCGCGTGACTTGTCTTCGTCCGCTGCATCGTTGCCGAACACCTTGTCCTCGACGCTGGAGTCTCTGCCCATGCCGCGCACGATCTCAGCAAACTTGTCTGCCTTCTCGCGGCGCTGAATCAAGCCTTCAGTCCAGGCCGACATCATCTCCGGTAACACCATCAGCCGTGCGGTATGTCCTGACGGCGCGGTATCGAAAACGATAAGGTCATAGTCCTTGGTGCCCTGCTCCACCACTTCCGCGATGCGCTCGAGTATCGCCGCCTCCTGCATGCCCGGCGCATCTTTGGACAACGCCATGTGCTTGTCCACTTCGCTACGAAGCTGAATCGGCATCAGGCGGTGTAAGGAATTGGTAATCTCTTCTAAGTGTAACTTTACGGTCTCGGCAGGGTCTAGCTCTAGGCCATCCAAACCGGCCGCGAGGCGAACTGGTTTCGAGCCTATCTTGCGGTCGAACAAGTGGCCCAAGTTGTGTGCGGGGTCTGTCGAGACCAGCAACACCTTCGCGCCCTCATTCGCGCGCGCCAAGGCGGTGGCGGCAGAGATAGTCGTCTTACCGACGCCTCCCTTACCACCGAAGAAAAGAATTTTACGTGAGCGAGCGAGTTCTAACAGCAATGTACGTGATCCAGGGGTGAGCGTTCCATGCCCATGCGAACATGCCAGTCATGAAAACGGTCGTAGACGATAGGGAGTAATTCCATAGTGTAGAAGGCAGCCGGATTAGGTATGCCTAGGCTCTCTGAAAACACCAGCAGCATGAATAGATCATCTTCATCGCGCTGCGCACGAGCGAAGGAACGTCGGTAACCCGTGACGTAGTATTCATGCAGGCCTGCCTCGATGCGCTTGAGCAGGCTCTCTTTCTTCTTTTCTTCAGACATTGGCTGCGCCGGAATTATCGTAGGGTTGATGCGAATCTATTATGCGATAAGCCTAGCGGCTTTAGAAGGTAAGACCCTGCCCAGCTACGATTAATTTCTAACTACTTTTCCTTCTTAACAGGCTTAGAGACCTTGGCTCGGTCTAAACGCGCCGCCTTGGGGTCAATTAGCAGTGGCCGGTATATCTCTACACGGTCACCGGCACACATCTCGTACTCATTCGGCTTAGGCCTGCCTTTCCCATCTAGCGGCTTAGAGAAGATACCCATCGGATCCTTCTTAATATTGATCTCTGAGAATTCGGCAGCAATATTCGATTGCCTCACTGCCTCTAGAGCAGTTGTCCCCGCAGGGACATTAACAGGCACGATAAGCTGACGCTCCGGAGTGGCGTAGGCGACTTCAACCTTGATCAAACGTTCGGCCTGATCATCATCGCTGGGATAATCTTCACTCACTAGCATAGACCTCATGCGCACGCTGCACGATCGCATCAACCAAGTTGTTCGCCGAACTACTAAACAGTTTCTCCGCCGCGAAATCCATCAACCCAGACCTGAACTCAAACTCCATCGCCAGAGACACCTTGCAGGCATTCTCGGTAAGCGCGTTAAAAGCCCACTCGGAGATAAAACTCTTAAAGCTACCGTCAACCAAACTCATCTCGATTCGCTGGGGCCTGAATAAAATATTCTTAGTCGTAAACTGCTGACTGATACCAGCCTTAGATAGACGCAGCTCACCGACGAGTTCAGTGTCGGACTGACTCAGCACTTTCGCGTAAGTGCAGCCTTGCATGAATTCGGGATAGTGTTCGATGTCATTCACCAGGTCGAACATCTGCTCAGCAGAATATTCGACCAGTGCGCTTCGGTTGATCGAGGTCATATACTAAAAACCATAAACGGAGCTACAGGTAAATCTGGTATACGGTGCTGAGGAAAACCACCAGTAGTACCGCAGGGATAACAGTGCCTAGAGAGAAGTTGATGTACTTCTGCAGTAAGGATCCTTCGTACGCCGGATCGCCTTTAGAAATTTCCTCAGACAGGCCGCTCGTCTTCCATCTATAGGAACAGAAGATACAAACCGTAAAACCCACTAGCGGCAAGATCGTCTCATAGAACACATCGGACACTAGATCGAAGAAGGACTTCGACACCCCACCGTAGCTAGTAAAGTTGGTAAATAAGTCCGACATACCCAGCGACATAGTCGCAGGAATCGCAAAAGCTGCCAGCAAGCCTGCCTGCAACAACACCGCTTTTTTACGACTCATCTTCAGCTCATCGATCCAGCAGGAGATAGGAATCTCGACTATGGAGACTAAGGACGTCAAAGCAGCGAAGAAAACTAGCGTGAAGAATACTAGCGCGACTATACTCGCGCCGGTGTACCCCACGGCCATCTGCATGGACAAGAATATCTTGGGCAAGAAACTAAAGATCAAACCCACACTACTGGTAGAGAGATCGTCGGTATTTGTGTTCGGATCAAAGGCAAAAATGGCTGGCAAGATTAACAAGCCGGCGAAGAACGCGATACTAGTGTCAGCGATGGCAACCATGCGCGTAGATTGCGGGATATTGTCCTCACGCCCGAAGTAGGAACCATAGGTAATCAAGATACCCATGCCCAGAGAAAGCGAGAAGAAGGCCTGACTAAGCGCGCCATTAACAACTGTTAGGCTAACCTTGCTAAAATCTGGCACCAGGTAATATTTGATACCCTCTACCGCACCATCCAGAGTTAGAACGAAAAGTGTTAGCAGGACCAGCATCACAGCCAGCGTCGGCATCAACACCCTAGCGAGTCGCTCGATGCCACCCTTCACACCGCCTAGTAAGATCGTAAAAACGATTCCCAAAAGTAGTACTAGATAGCCAAACAGAGAAGGATCGGCAACCAAGGTGCCGAAGGTCGCCTCATCGGCGAGTGACTCCAGACCACCAGTCGCGATCTCCTTAAGATACACAACCAGCCAGACAGTTATCACCGTGTAGAACACGGCGATCATAAAAGGGGTCAATATCCCGAGCATACCGACTAGGCGCCACTTCCTATCGCCATCTGATAAGGCAGAAAATGCGCCCACTGGATTGCGCTGGGTCTTACGCCCCATGGAAATCTCAGCAATCATGACGGGGAAACAGATAAAGGCAATAAAGAAGAGATAGATGATCAGAAAGGCGGCACCGCCGTTCTTAGATGCCATAACCGGGAATGCCACGAGGTTGCCAAGGCCTACTGCCGAGCCCGCAGCGGCGAGAATAAAACCCAGCCTAGAGCTAAATTGCCCTCTATCTTGTGACATCAAAAACCCCTTTTAGCTCAAACTATTAGCATATTATTGTCGGCCCCTGAGAGGCGGCGTTTAAGGATTCTAACAGCGCCGCCAAAGCAGCACAACGCACGCCATTTGGGGCCAGACGCAAGTATTCGAGCCTAGACCCAAGTAAACCGCTATAATCGCGCCCCATGGCAAAATCCAAGACAACAAGAGTCAAAAGCAAGAC
>JAPKAI010000181.1 GCA_028825335.1 Gammaproteobacteria bacterium
GCTGAGCGCCTGCGCTGTTGCGCTGGGCAGAGTGAGTCGAAGTTTAGAAATTTGACAGCCTAGCGCGGTGCTAGTTCTAGATTAGAAGATATTGGGAAAGACAGGAAGATGCACGCCTATTGCAGGAGCAATAAGAGGATAGGATTTTAGGGAAGGGCAGAAAACTAGGCTCCCGACCGCGAAGGGTCGGGAGCTTATTTAAAGCTTATCTGGCAATACTTAGAGAGGGACTACTTTGTTTGCACAAGGTCCTTTCTGACCTTGCCCAACTTCGTACTCTACTTCTTGGCCATCATTTAGCGTGGCGAAACCGCCGTCACTTTTAATTTCTGAGTAGTGAACGAATAGATCGTTACCACCTTCCGCTGGAGTGATGAAACCGAAACCTTTGTCTGCATTAAACCACTTAACTGTACCTTTACTCATGTAACCCTCGATATATAAAAATATATTGCTCTTTAACGTTCAAATTGCGAAATAGGAATCTGTTAACGATTCTTCTTCTGCTCTGTGGCGAAACTTTGTTCTCTGTTATCTCTCTACCTCGACCAAGCATTTTCATACAATGACTCGACAGATTGATTCAGGCCCATTTCACCTTCTCAGACCCGAAGGTACAGTGTAAAGTCTTCTAAGCTAAATTCATAGAGGTCTTGGTCTTCAGGCCCGCGACTAAAGCGTTCGGTCACTTTACCCTTCTTCGTGGAAATCGCCCGCTGCAGTTGATTAGGGCTTACCGTCATCACTGCTAGCGTCCCCTCAGTGAAATCTCCACTGAGCGGTTGAAACCATTATAGCGATGCTCTTGGCCGAAACAGATAATCCGCATATCGGACACCATCTCTACGAGAGTTGTTCTCTAGAACTTGCTCTTTATTTAATATAACTTGTTGTTATATATGAAATTTTTAATAATTTAATTGATAGGGTTCGACCTGCTCAGCAGGCATCGCTAATCCAGTGCTCGGGTTTCGAGCGCATCAAAGCAGCCGACACTTGGCATTCCTGAGGGGTTTAGCCGCAGCCTACGGCCACTTTCGATAGTGGGAATCTGGCGGTTTTTTGGCTCAGTAAATTTAAGAAGTGCAGTTTTTGTCTCTCATCAGGCCCAATTTTGTGCTGGTTTTTAGCCAAAAATAAATAGCATCTCATGTTGAAAATACAGCGTTTTGTTCGCTGTTATCGATTAAATCTGCTTTTTGAGCGCTATTGGCGTGCCATCAGCCACCACTTTAATGTGCTGGTTACAAGTTCTGCAGCGTCTTGTTGGACGAAATGACTCGCTCCAGGGGCCGTAACGATGGTTGTGTCTGCGTCTATCCAGTCCCACGTGTTGTTCAGGCCATCGGAATGCAGCGCAGTGTCCTCTAAGCCATGAAATATGAGTACTGGCATATTTAGCCTTGGAGCACTGGGCGCGGCATTCGAGCTATTGCCGCGGGGATAATTCTGCTTGTAGTAAGCGAGCATAGCATCGAAGCTGGAGCGCCCGAATGCCTCTACGTACTTCTCCTTTGCCGCTGGATCTGCCACCCAACCAGAAAGGGTCTGTGGGTTCATGGGCAGCCCAAAGAAGATATCGGGATCAGTCGGTTTGCCGGCAATGAAGGTGCTGGCATAGCCGCTGTTGTCCTGCTGCTCCTGATTGTTCGCTAACTCTCTGGCCATGCCATTGGGATGAGGAAGATTCAGTATGACCAGATTCTCCACCATCTCGGGCAGGGCAAAGGCGAACTGCCACGAAACGCTACCGCCCCAATCGTGGCCCACGATGTTGGCTTTTTCTTCGCCGAAGTGTCGAATTACGGCGGCTACATCGCCGATCAGGTTACGCATCGCGTAGCTAGACTCATCTTCTGGCTGATCGCTGAGGTTGTAGCCGCGCTGGTCTATCGCTACCACCTTGAAATTGTCTTTTAGTCCTTCCATCTGATGGCGCCAGCTATACCAAAAGTCAGGAAAGCCATGAATCATAACTACCAGCGGCCCTTCACCGACGGTCGCATAGTGAATTTTCACACCGTTATTGTCTGCGTAACCGTGCTCCACTTCGTCCAGAATATCGGCCTGTGCGGTAGCGATAAATGAGGCGAAGACCGCTAGCGCGGTGAGCTTCTTGACGAGGTTGAGGTGTTTTAGGAAATTCATGAGTTGCTCCTAAGTGCTGTGAATTTTGATGCGCTGGTATTCTGGTGTCCGCCAGAGCGGTTTTCATATCTGATGGAATGGATTGGTCAATTAGAACAGATAATTGGCGAAAAGTTGATGGATATTGCTGGTGATGCGGTCTTTTGGTGCTTTAA
>JAPKAI010000182.1 GCA_028825335.1 Gammaproteobacteria bacterium
TTGCTTCCACCGCAGCCCGCCCTTTGATTTGTGCAAAACGACCAAACACTCCCCCATGTCGATTCGGGACTCCTACAGCCACATATTTCTGTAAGTAAGATCTATCGGATATTCAAGGGTTGATTCGCTATCAACACGTCCTAGCGGGCTGGATGCTGGGGGTTAAAATCGATCATCATCCAAAAAGCGTCCTGAATGCCTCAAAAGAGAGTTTCTGAACAATACGCGCGCGCGGAGAGTTTTCGGACTCTATAGGGGCTGGGCATAAAATTCCTGAGAAACGGCTTGTGGGTGCCGCATCAATTCTTCTGTATACCGTTTGTCTTTTATAGACACCTCTCATATAGCTACATTTTAATGCTATTTAGCATCTAGCAAAGGCTGGGAAGTCAAGACCTCCAAATGTTATGTTTCATTCTGATCAAGGCTGTCATCATACAAATATGAAATATCACCAAGTCTTATGGCGCTGCTGTATAAAACAAAGCATGAATCGCAGATGTAACTGCTGGGACAATTCACCGATGAATAGGTTTTTCCGGAGCTTTAAAAAACTGTGTGGATGCCTTTGATAGGCTGCCGGTCTTTTATTGAAGCGAAGGTTGCGGCGAATAATTACATAACGGACTACTATAGTCGTGTAGGGCCGCATCGACACAACGTTGGACTATCACCAAACGAGTCAGAGAAGAAATACTGGCTTGCACATAAACTGGCGGCCAGTATTACTTGGCCACTACAGTTAGGCAGGGCTGTCTAAAGTTATTGGGTCATCAGCATCCCTATTAATCTTAATCCTATTCAGATTCGCACAATGTCGACAATTATTGTATTTTTGGCGTTGGGTTTCAGCCTCCAAATGAACCGGCAACTCAAGATACACGGTTCTTGTTGGGATGGAGCTATCGACTAACATCCACTGAACAGGCATTACTTATGTTTTTTTACTCTTGTCTTCTATCAAGTTTTAGATCTTATCCCACCTTGGTCGCGCTACTAAGCGCAGGCCTGATCGCTGCTCAGCCTGGCTTGGCTCAAGAGCTGACCACAGAAGAGGGGATCGAGGACTGGGTCGCTGCAACCATGTGTGCGGCGGATAACCGCGCTGTAGACCTAAGGCGGGGGCTGTCCTTCTCCTTTACAGGTGCTGATGGCAACAACCCACGCCACCTTGATGCAGCTCAGGCGGGCCTCACCACGAGCGATATGTCAAACCTAGAGCTGGCCTGGGCGGTCGCTTTTCCAGAGACGTCCAGTTTGCGAGCCGCGCCGGTGATCGTTGGCTCAACAATTTTTTATTCCGCCACCGATTCCGGTCGAATTTTTGCGTTGGACACCAACAGCGGCTGTGCCAAGTGGGTCTATAATGCCGACACGCGCTTGCGTTCGTCATTGGCCTACGGGGTAATTGATGGCTTAGGTACACTCGTGTTTGGTGATGGTCGCGGCATGATTCACTCCATCAATGCTGAAAATGGAGAGGCGATCTGGGTCGCGAGCGGCCAAGCCTCCGACAACCAAGCAATGATTACCGGCACACCCGTTATTCATGAAGACAAAATAATCGTGCCGCTTTCCGGTTCCGGCGTTGTAACCGGAGGCAATCCGAACTTTGAATGCTGTGAAAATCACGGCGCCGTCACCGCGCTAAATGTGCGCACTGGAGAAAAGCTGTGGGAATACCACACTATGCCAACGGCTGAATACACTGGCATGGTCAGCTCAACTGGAGTTAAACAACGCGGCCCTTCCGGTGCCCCAATCTGGACTACACCGACGGTAGATGCGCAGAGAGGTCAGGTTTACGTCACCACTGGCGAAAATACCTCACACCCCACTACTAACACTAGCGATTCAGTCATCGCCCTTAATTTGGAAACAGGAGAGGCGAACTGGGTCTTTCAGGCACTAGAGCACGATATGTGGAATTTCGCCTGCACGGCAGATGGCCCTAACTGCATAATTCTAGACAATACCAACTCCGTCGACTTCGATTTCGGTGGCCCGGCCATCCTAGTAGAAAGTGACGATCGAGACCTGCTGATTGCCGGCCAGAAATCCGGTGATCTCTGGGCACTGGATCCCGACACGGGCGCACTGGTCTGGAATCAGCGCGTCGGCGAAGGCACAGCACTGGGCGGTAACCACTGGGGCATCGCCACCGATTCCGAGCGGGCCTTCATGACCATCAACGATCCAGGCACTATGAGCGAGAACATCCGGCCGGGCATATACACTTACTTCGTAGCAACCGGCGAGCCAAGTTGGTCCTATGAGGTGCAGTCAGAATGTGGTGA
>JAPKAI010000021.1 GCA_028825335.1 Gammaproteobacteria bacterium
CCGATGCTGGTCTGTACGGTGATGTGGTAGAGACCATCGACTGGAGTGTGGGTGAAGTATTGGCCACATTGGAAAGGCTAGGTCTGGAAGAGAACACGATCGTTATTTTCACCTCGGACAATGGGCCGTGGTTCGAGGGAAGCCCCGGACCATTTCGTGATCGTAAAGGCAGCTCCTGGGAAGGTGGGCAACGTGTTCCCTTTATCGCAAAGTGGCCCGGTACGATTCCGGGCGGATTAGTATCGAACGAGCCGGCAATGAATATCGATATCTTCCCAACGCTAGTGAAGCTCGCTGGTGGCGACTTGCCTACGGATCGTCCAATTGACGGGAAAGATATCTTACCGATGCTAACCGATGGTGCAACTTCACCTCACGAGGTGCTTTATTTGTTCGATAGGGATCGAATCGCCGGTGTGCGCAGTGGCCAATGGAAGCTTGTAGTTGAGTCACAGTACAGGGCCGCAGTGCCCAGCTTCGATAATCCAGATTCCTATTACGGCCCCAATGGATTGTTGTTCGATGTGCAGCGTGACCCGTCGGAGACTTACAGCTTCACGCGCGAATTTCCGGAAGTTGTCGAGCAGATGCGCGTGCTTCTTATTGAAGGACAAAAGGAATATGGCAGTACCGTGTTGGAAAGCATGTGGAACCGCCCTAAAAATCAATAGTAGTATGAGTGGAAATTTGGAATGGTAGCCTAGAGAAGAATAAGAAGCTCAGATGTCAGACGAAAATAATAAATCGCTTACATTGTCGGTTAAGAACCTGCGCAAGTCTTTCGGTCCCGTCGAAGTCTTGCACGGCATCGATCTGACGCTTCGCGGCGGAGAGGTGCACGCGATACTCGGCGAGAACGGTGCCGGGAAGTCTACGTTAGTTAAAATCCTTTCCGGTTTTGAGCCGCTCACTGATGGTGAATTGCACATTAGCGACGGCAGCGGAAGTTCGGAGCGAATTACCCTCTGGAATAATGCAATCGCCGAGCAGGCAGGCGTTGTCCTAATTCATCAGGAATTTAATCTCGCTGAGCAACTCACCGTGGCGGAGAATATATTTCTCGGCAACGAAATTACGGGCCGTCATTTTCTCGACAAGAAAACAATGCAGACTAAGGCGCAGGGATATTTAGACATTCTGCGCAGTGATATAGACCCCGGCGCCTCTGTCGATCAGCTTCCTGTCTCTGCAAAGCAAATGGTGGAGATCGCGAAGGCCCAGGCGAAAAATGCTCGTGTACTTGTCCTCGACGAACCCACTGCAGTACTCACGCAACAAGAAAGTCAGGTGCTGTTCGAACTCATCGACCGTTTTCGCCAAGATGGTGTGGCAATCGTTTTCATCTCACACAAGTTGGATGAGATAGAGCAGATTGCGGATGTGATCACAGTTCTTCGCGATGGCGAGTTAGTGGGCAGCTACCCAGCTGCGCAGTTGAGCAAGGACGACATGGCGCGACTGATGGTGGGTAGAGAGCTAAGCTCTCTCTTTCCAGAGATGCCCAAGGTTCCAAACGAAGCAGAAGTAGTTCTTCGAGTTAGTGATTTGCTGCTACAAGGCAATTCAACTTCCACTAGTTTCGAGTTGAGAAGGGGGGAGGTGCTCGGCTTCTCTGGGCTTGTTGGCTCCGGCCGGACGGCGTTGATGGAAACTGTGCTTGGATTGAGAAGGTCTGCGAAGGGAAACACAGGAAGTGTCGAGCTACGTGGCGAGCGTGTTGATTTCAAGCAACTCAGTGCTGCGCGTAATAAAGGCGTCGCCTATCTCACGAAAGATCGTAAAGGAAGCGGGCTGCTCTTAGATAAAGGACTAGTCTTCAACTTCTCACTATTTTCCTTGCACAAGGTATCAAGTCTGCTGATCGACACAAAACGAGAAGAAGTCGCCTTCGAGAAGGCCATCAAAACATTCGATATCCGTATGAAGGATAGGTCGATCGCGGCGGGAAACCTCTCCGGTGGAAATCAGCAAAAACTATTGCTAGCAAAAATTCTCGAGGCCGAGCCAAGCATCATCATAATAGACGAGCCCACTCGCGGTATAGATATTGGAACGAAGAGCCAGATCTACTACTTTATTGCTGAACTGATTGCGTCAGGACATTCGTTGATACTCATCTCTTCGGACATAACTGAAATCATTGGTCTTTCACACCGCGTGGCCGTGATGTATCACGGGCAGATAAGTGGTGTGCTAGAGGGTGACGAGATCGAGGAGATTGAGATCATGCGCTATGCCGCAGGCCTGAAGAACAAACATTTAGAACAAAGTGGAACATCCAATGCCAAAGCTTGATTTGAAAACAGCCGGACCCTTTATTGCCCTCATTGTAGTTTTTATCATCGGCGTGCTAGTAAACGATGCGTTTCTAAGCTCAGGTAATCTCAGCAATATTCTGGCGCGTAGTTCTTTTATTGGCATCGTTGCCATCGGCGCGACTTTCGTAATCACGGCGGGAGGCATCGATCTCTCCGTCGGCTCGATGGCCGCGTTTATTTCCGGTTGCATGATCTTGTTGATGAATGCCCTGATGGACACAATCGATTCGATGGTGGCCATTATCATTCTGGCAATCATCGCATCGCTGGGTATTGGTGCTGTTGCAGGCCTGATCAATGGCCTACTTACCACCAAAGCGAAGATTGAAGCCTTTATTGTCACGCTTGGTACTATGGGAATTTATCGCTCATTGGTCACTTATATGGCCGATGGAGGCACGCTGTCGCTCAACTTTACGATCGGCGATGTGTATTCGGAGGTCTATTACGGTGTGTTTCTTGGCCTGCCCTATCCTGTCTGGGTTTTTCTAGCAGTGGCGGTGATCGGCTATGTGCTCTTGAATATGACAGTGTTCGGCAGGCACTGTTTCGCAGTAGGTTCGAACGAGAGCGTTGCGCGCTACTCAGCCATTAATGTAGATCGCGTGAAGACAGCGACCTATATGCTGCAGGGAGTCTGCGTCTCTATCGCTACTATCATTTATGTGCCGCGCCTAGGTTCGGCGTCGGGACAGACCGGCATACTCTGGGAACTCGAGGCAATAGCGGCCGTCATTATCGGCGGTACTGTGCTGAAGGGCGGCTACGGGCGCATCTGGGGTACGGTTGTAGGGGCCTTAATACTGACGCTTATTGGCAATATTTTGAATCTGACTGATGCCGTAAGTAACTACCTGAATGGGGCGGTTCAAGGCATAATAGTGATCGTTGCGGTCTATCTACAGCGCGGTGCCTGGCGCCGGGATTAAGCCCTTAAATAATAATACGAGCAGGAGACTAAGATTGAATATCAAGACACCTTCAACACCTCGCGGTTTTAGCCGACGTAAGTTTCTTTGCTCCTCGGCGATCGTGAGTGCTGCCGCTTCTCTACCGTTGTCTGCGTTAGCGCAATCTCGCCGAGTAGAAAATGTAGGGCTGCAGCTCTATACATTGCGTAATGAAATGTCCCTAGACTTTGAAGGCACGCTCGCTAAAGTCGCGGATCTGGGTTTCAAGGAAATGGAATTTGCAGGATATTTTGGCAGATCTGCCAGCGAAGTGAGACAAATACTCGATCAGAACGGCATGACGTCCCCGGCTGCGCATATTCAGTTGCAGGCGCTGCGAGACGATCTCGAAGGAGAGGTTGAAAGAGCCGCTATTTTGGGACAGAAGTTCATAGTGGTCCCTATACTGCCTGCAAGCCAGCGTAGCATTTCTGAGTATCAACGCACTGCCGACTACCTTAATCGCGCTGGTGAGGTCTGTAAAAAAGTGGGTATCAAGATGGGTTACCACAATCATGCCTTTGAATTCGAAGTAACCGATGGCCAGATTCCCTACGATATCTTGCTCGACGAGACCGAGGCAGACTTAGTCGATATGGAACTAGACTTATATTGGATTCGCAGTGCAGGTGTCGACCCAGTTTCCTATTTTGAAAGTCATCCAGGGCGATTCAGCATGTTGCATGTAAAAGACATGGATGAGTTTGGCCGGATGGTAGATGTTGGGAGCGGGGAAATAAATTTTGCGGAAATATTCAGTCATGCAAACACTGCAGGGTTCAAACATTTCTTTGTCGAACACGATAGACCAGGCAATGGAATGGCCTCGGTAGCGGTTAGTCTCTACACAGTGCGAAATATCGTTTTTTAAATGCGGTTCATAATCGGTTGAATAAGAAAGGCTAAGAAAAAGGCAGGAAAATGAAAACAAGACGAGAAGTATTGCGGGGTTTGATTGTGTCGATCGGCGGCGCAACCGCCCTAACAGCATGTGGCGGAGTCGCGAATGTGTTATCGACGCGGCCTGGATCGGCACCGCGCTTCTATACTAGTGCGGAATATGCGCTAGTGACACGTATTAGCGACCTGATTATTCCGCGCACCGAAACTCCCGGCGCAGTGGATGCGAATGTTCCAGGTTATATGGATGGTCTAATGACTGACTGGGCAAATAGTGAAACGAAGAATACTCATCGCACAGCGCTACGTCAGATAAAGGGCGAGCTAGACCAGCGCGCTCGCGGGAACTTCCTAGATGCTAGTGACAGTGTGGCGGAGCAATCATTATCTGCATTCGATGCTGCAGCCTTTGTAGAAGATGGGGACGCAAGTGGCTACAAGCGCGTGAAGGGTTATGTGAGTCAGTCCTACTTCGCCACAGAAGATGGTGCTACCGAAGAATTGAAATGGGTGGCTGTGCCTGGCCGTTGGGATCCGAGTGTCGAGATCTAGAAGTAGCCGATACTTGATGAAATAGAATAACAGACTTAAAAACAGAATTAGATAGGGAGTGACCCGTGGCAGATTTTGATGCAATAGTAGTTGGCTCAGGAATGAGTGGAGGCATGTCAGCGAAGGAACTCACCGAGCGTGGATTGAAAGTTTTGGTGCTCGAACGCGGACCTGAAATTATTCCAGAGCGAGATTACGTCGATAATCTAGCTCCCTGGGAGAGTCCGAATCTGGACAACGTGGCGCAGGATGAGATTGCCGAACGTTATCCTAAACAGTACGGCGGTGTTGCTTACGCGATCAAGGAATCTAACAAAAATTTCTGGGTGCGCGATGACGAACATCCCTATGAAGAAGCCGAGGGCACCAGCTACGATTGGTTGCGTGGTTACCATACCGGTGGTCGTTCTATCATGTGGTCGCGTCAAGTCTATCGCCTAAGCAATCTAGATTTTAATGCGAATAAGACCGACGGTTACGGAATAGATTGGCCGATTCGCTACGAAGAATTAGAGCCATGGTATGAGAAGGTGGAAACCTTCATTGGCATAGCGGGCAGCGCCGAAGGCCTGCCGCAGTTGCCTGATAGTGTTTTTCAGCCTGCGTTCGAGTTAACCGATGCCGAGAAAGCACTCAAAGCTAAAGTGGAGACGACGTTTCCAGAACGAAATATTATTGCTGCGCGAATCGCGCACCTCACCGATGCGACGCAAGAGCAGCAATCATTAGGTAGGTCGAATTGTCAGGTCCGTAACCGTTGTCACTTCGGTTGTTCTTTCAAGGCCTACTTCTCATCCTTGAACGCGACACTGCCGGCTGCTGAGAGAACTGGCAATCTTACGATGGTGCATAATGCGATCGTGAGTTCGATTGAATACGATGCCGAGACTAATAGAGTAACTGGCGTGCGTATCGTCGATGCAGAAACAAATGAGAAACGTTTTTATACGTCGAAGGTGATTTTCTTGAATGCCTCTACGATTGCCTCGGCCATGATTCTATTGCAATCGAAGTCTGTGGCTTTCCCAACAGGGTTAGTGAATCGTTCCGATCAAGTTGGAAGAAACTTGATGGACCATGTGAGCGGTGCAGGTGCGGCTGGCTTGATAAGTGGCTTCGATAATCAGAAAGTTTTCGGTCGCAGGCCTAGTGGCGGTATCTATATCCCTCGTTATGCGAACCTCAATGGTCAAGATAAGCCTTATCTTCGTGGCTTTGGTTTTCAAGGTGGCTCAAGCCCGTTAGGTAATGCGGGCGGGCAGATTGCCGGTATCGGTCGCGGTTTCAAAGAGGCGCATAAGAACCCTGGCCCTTGGCGAGTCAACATTGGCGCGTTCGGTGAGCAACTGCCGAATCCAGAGAACCGAGTTACGCTGCATAGCTCGAAGCGCGATCGCTGGGGCAATCCGCTAGCGCTGTTCCATGTAACTTATAGTGATAACGAACACACTATGCTTGCTGAGGCGAGCAAAGATGCTGTTGCGATGTTAGAGGCGGCCGGCTGCACGGACATCACTGCGAACGATGTTAGCCTGACGAAACCGGGAAATAGAATTCATGAGATGGGTAGCGCACGCATGGGCCACGACCCGGCGGACTCTGTGCTCAATAGCTGGTGTCAGGCGCACGATGTGCCGAATCTGTTCGTAACCGATGGTTCGTTCATGACATCGTCGGCCTGTCAAAATCCTTCGCTGACTTATATGGCGTTCAGTGCCAGAGCGGCACACTATGCAGCAGACTTAATCGCCGACGGAACTCTTTAGAAGAGAACTGGTTTGAAGACTATTAGTTAGAGCAGAACTAACAAGCTTCTAGTGAGTAAGAGGAAGAAGATCTATTCTTCTAAACTCGGTTGGATGACTTTCTGCCTGCAGTGAGATGTAACCACCGCTCACGGCAACTGGCTGACCCTGCTTGATTAAATTCTGTGCATCGGGATCGCCTTCATCCAGTTGCGTCTTCGAATACTCGAAAACCATTTCGCCATTCACGGTATGCCGAATCACTTCATCGCCACGCACCTCAATCTCGAGTGTTACCCATTGGTCACCGTGATAGGTGGCCGAGCTCGAGTCGATGCAGTGCTGGGTAACTAGTTCGCCATCTCTTACGTAGTGCGTGCCGGGTGAGCAGACGTTTGCTGTTGCTCGCTCATCGCTGCCGTTACCGCCGAGTAACTGCACTTCGATCGAGGCAGGAAATTCTTGGTCCAACGTCATGGATTGTGGAGACTGGCCGTGCAACATGACACCGTTATTACGGAAGGCCCAGCCAGGGCCGTTGTTCACCTGATCGCCTACGAAACGGTATTCCACTAGCAATCTGTAATGGGAGAAACTCTTGTCATAGAAAATGTGACCGAATTCGCCATCAAAGTCAGGCCAGTTGTCATAGGAAACTTTAAACACGCCATCCTCTGCTCGAAACGTATCGCGATAGTTTACGCCTAGCTCATGGCCGGTGAACTTTGGAATCCAGTTGCTCAGATCCTCGCCATTAAACAGACTAATCCATTGTTCGGAATCGCTCTGAGTATAAGCCGCGCTAGGAAGTAGGATTGTCAGTAGTGCTAGAAGTTTTCTTGTCGCTATTCGATTCATTCAGATGTGCCATTGACTGTTTGATTAAAATCTACTTTTAGATCCCACAACTCAGGGCATGTATAGGCGCTAAAACATTCCAGATCGGCAATGATCTGAAAGCCATCGGATCCATTCGCGACTCTACTAACGATGACACCAATACCACTCTGGCTGATGATGTTGCTATTGGCGTTAATGCGCGTGTTACTCTCGCCGTGAATATTGAAGTCAGAATTCTGCTGCGTCCATGTTCTAGCGATGGCCCACTTACGCTCGCATTCGGCATCGCCTGAGCAGCTGGGAATCGTTCTGGCGTACTCGTCCATCCGTGCTTGAGTCTCTGGACTAACGGCGCAGGAGGCAAGTAATAAAAAAGCTAGTGTAGGTAAAATAGCCCAGTGGTAGCGCAGAGCTCGAAGACTTATCCTTTTCATATGATTACTCGCTTACGTTTAGTTTGTTGGTCCAAAATATGTCGATATTGCCAAGACTGTTGTCATCGCGCGTGGAGAACCAAGTAATTGTATTATCACCCGGCGGAAAGGCGGGGCACATATCGGCGCCTGCCGTATTCACCTGTGATCCAAGGTTTCTAGCTTCCGCCCAGGTATTTTCGCCTTGCGTCATCGCGCCGTAGATATCGGTGCCGCCATAGCCGCCAGGTCGAGACGAGGTGAAATACACCATGCCGTCCTTGTCTTGGGAGAAATGGAATTCTTCGGCTGCGGTGTTGATATTTGGCCCCTGATTAACGGGCTCCTGCCAACCACCATTGCCGTCTGGCTTCGAGCAATAGATGTCGGATCCACCGTAGCCGCCTTCACGCATTGACGCGAAGCAGAGTGTTTCGCCGTCTTGGAGAATAGCAGGGCAATGCTCGTTGCCAACGTTAGTGCTGACCGGAAAGCCTATCAACTCTGGCGTGCTCCACTGTCCATTGACCTTGCGAGTGATGAAAAGATCATTCGCATTATGGGGGCTAGTAGTGGCGAGACGATCAGACTTGAAGTAGATGGTATTGCCGTCGGCAGTTATCCATGGCTCGCGATCATCGCCGGCGCGCAGGGGGTCGGCATCGGTTGCCGGTGGTGCATTGATCGGTATGCCCATATTAACTGGAGTATTCCAGCTTCCAGTCTCGGCATTGAAGGTGGCGATATAGAGGTCTTTTGGATCACCCGGAGCTACAGCCATATCCTGTCTCGCGCTGCAGTAGACCATCGTACCGTCGGCGGCGAAGGAAAGTTCTCCCTCGGCCCACATGGTGTTGATAGGTGCGCCGAAGTTATGAACGGCGAGATCGACCCATTCAGGGTCTTGCGCAGAGCTATTGAGGGATACGCTTAGGCCAGCAATCACCAACAGGCTCTTTACCAGTGTTTGTAATCTATTTTTCATGACTAGCTCCTGCTTCTAGACAACTGGGGTTAACCTATCGAGTAAACTCGAAGGGCAGGCTGCCTTGGTATTTTTAGGCAGAATACCACAAAATCTGCCTTCGCAGCCGCCAGTTAGTTAGGCAGATTCATTACCTAAAAGGTAATTGAATACAGGCCGCTATTTGGCGAGACTAGGCTCTACAATCGATAGAGACGTACTAGGAGAATATAATAAACTTAAAGACCATTTATCTGATACTCGCCATCCTAGGTGCAGTCATACTGATAGCCTTCTTCGCGAATTTTGCGTCCGAGACTGGTTTAGATCTGTTTCAGCACTGTTTGTGAATGGTGCGGTGGGCGGATTCACCGCAGACCTGTTGATTAGCTCGTTTGTGTTTTGGGTCGCTATGTTTTCTAATAGCGAGGACGGATCTAAACCTTGGGCATTCATCGTACTTAACCTTTGTATTGGTCTGTCATGTGCGCTTCCCGCCTATCTCTGGGCGTGGACTCGAGCTACTAGTGAAATAAGTGAGGCGAGATGAAGACTGTAACTATTGAAGAAGAACTGGCTTACCCCCTAGAAGAAGTCTGGGCGATATTCGCCGACGTGACGCGTTCCGATTGGGTCCCAGCCGTAGACTCGATCACACAAGAGGATGGAGTTCGTTCATTCACGATGGAGGGCATCGGTGAGGTTCAGGAAAAAATTCTCACCTTGGATAATGAAAATCACTGCCTGCAGTATTCTGCGATCAAGACACCCACGCCGCTGGAGCATCATCTGGCTACGATAAAATTGTCTGCGAGCGAGAAGGGTTGTCATTTCTCCTGGCTAACGGAAATTGCACCCGATCAGTTTTCTCCTGCTATAGAACACGGCATGAGCGTTTCCTTCGAGGGATTGAAGGCTGTATTGGCAAACGGCTCTGCGTAGCGCTTTGACACGTTAGCACCAAGAATCGATTAGTTTCGAACGGATTCAATCCAGCTGTCTACTTCTGCTTCGAGCACGGCCATCGGCAGTTGGCCCGAACCTATCACGGTGTCGTGAAAGTCTCTGATATCAAAGTCATCACCAAGCTTGGTCTCCGCCGTCGCCCGCACTTCTTGAATCTTCAGCATACCTATCTTGTAGGCGGTGGCCTGGCCAGGGTTGTTGAAATAGCGGCGAATCTCCGAACGTACCGAAGGCTCGGGTCGCGCCGAATTGTGCAGGGCATAATCCACGGCCTGTTCTTGAGTCCACTGCTCGGCATGGATGCCGGTATCGACGACTAGCCGTACAGCTCGCCAGATCTCACCGGAGAGTCGACCAAATTCGGCATAGGGATCGTTGTAGAACCCCATCTCTTTGCCTAAGTACTCCGCGTATAATCCCCAGCCCTCACTGAATGCGGTATAGCCCTTAGCAGTTCTGAATCGTGGGATATTCTCTAGCTCTTGTTGAATGGATATCTGCATATGATGGCCAGGCACGCCTTCATGATAGGCAAGGTTCTCTAGTCTGAAGATAGAAGCGGCGCGCATATCGATAAGATGCACATAAAATGTACCTGGTCTGGAGCCATCCTTCGTGCCTCTTGCATAGTGTGCGGCACCACCGGCTGATTCGCGGAACGCCTCTACTCGTCTAACTTGTAAGCCAGCTTTAGGCAGGATGCCAAAGTAGTTAGGGAGTTGCTCGACCATGTCCGCTAGCAAATCATCGGCGAGGCTAAGGTAGTTGCTGCGACCTTCATCGGTAGAGGGAAAGTAGAACTGATCGTCTTCGCGCATGTACGTGAAGAAGTCTTGCAGTGCGCCTTCGAAACCTACCTGCCGTTTTATCTGTTCCATCTGAGCTTGAATTCGCGCAACTTCAGAGATTCCAATCTCATGAATCTCATCTGCCGTGAGTGGCAGCGTGGTCATGCTTGCAAGGCGAGAATTGTAGTAGGCCTCGCCGTTAGGAAGAGACCAGACACCTTTCGCTATATCGGATACATTCTCGAAATCGGCTTCTAGCCAATCCACGATTTCATCCAGAGCTGGCTTGAAGCGAGTCAATAGTGCGCCTCGTGATTCATCGCTAAACAAATCAGCCTGAGATTGATCAATCTCTCCTGATTCTAGCAAGCTCGCTATCTTCGCTGTGATGTCTGTCCACAGTGCGGAATCTTCCTGATCATCGAACGGCGCACCAGCAGTTACTCTTCGTGCCTCGCTGATCGCGCGTTGGTAGTCGAAGTGAGGTGGGCGAATGCCATCGGCGAGGGCCAGTTTAGCGCGATCCAAATATTGTAGAAGATAGCGCTGTGATTGGTTCAGCCTGGAGATGTAGTCGGTCATATCACTTGCATCGTCTACATCCTGATAGTTGATCAGGTTGTTCGCTAGTGTTGACTGTGGCCCATTACGACCGAAGATATAGCGATGGCGACGAAAAGGTTTGCTGCGCTGCGCATCGATCAGCGTGTATTCCCATAGATCCCAGGAGAGCTGTCCCTGTTTGTCTAACTGCCCACGGTCGAAACTGCTGCGCATTTCTGCGACGCTGGCACGGCGCCACTCTAACCGGGTATCCAGAGCGGCTTCGGAGACGTCGTCTAGCTCACCGTGCGCACTCTTGTCACCCTGACGAGTCTTGAGAAGAGGAGAGAAATCTACTTCCTCGGCATATTCTTCATCCAGCCACTGAATAAAGCGCTGCGATTCTCTGGCAGTCACCTGTTCAACGGCGGCCAAACTATTTGCTTCGTTTTGCTGCGAGTTCGAGTTGCCGGCATTGTTGTCGCCGCAACTAACGAGGGCCGTTATCAATACAAATAGAAGAGCGCGCATGATCCGTTCATCCTTAGTTAATTAGTTAAAAGAATAAGAGTTGGGGCGGCTTAAGTCTATCGTTGGGTGTTCCGGAGCCGCTTTCTTCCTAGCGCCTAGTCATCGCTGACTAGCAAATATCCTTCGCCGCCGCGAATAACTCTGCCTGTCGTGGGAGAGGCAAAGTATGTCCCGGTGAGAGCATTAATCGAAACTCCGGAGATAGAATGTGACCCATCTCGACAAGGTCTGCCAAACCAGGTTCAAAGATGGGCGTAATGGAGCGCGCCATGACCGGGACTTGCTCCTCGCTTTCGTCCGCGGACCAGTATTCGAATTCTTCTTGGTCGATAAGGTAGCGCGCATTAGAAAAAGTTGGTAGCCACTGCTCGCCTACCTTCATTGTATTCCAGCCAACATGATCGACATGCAGGCGCGCACATACCACTATGTGGATTTCTTCTCTAGGAAATTTGTGTGCAGCATCTCGTTGCCGATCAGCTTGCGGCGCTTGTCGTTGCAAATACATGTATCCACGAGTATTTTTAGCTTCGGAGTTTCTATCAGCAGTGCCTGAACTAATAATTTAAGCGCGCCATTCTCATCGACATAGTTCGGATACAACCAGAGTATTTTTGCTAAGGCTGTTGGAGTGGCTTCCCTCATGAAGGGGTATTTATCGTGATAGGGTTTTGGCGGTTGTGTTTCGACAATTCAGCTAATCACTACTTCGCCAACCTTCCAGCTATCCAATTTCGGTACTACTTTTATTCATCATAGGTTTTCCAATGTTCGGCTCGATACTTCAGCGGGTCGGCGAGAATATCCTGACGCGCGCTAGAGACTTCTTCTAACGAGTATTCTTCAAAGTTTGCTGGCAGAGTATCGCTATTGAATTCATGGAGAAGCCAATTTATTACATCGGTAAGATCGGCATCGGAAATGGGAGCCTGTGATGCGCCTGGAATTCTAACTAAGTAGCTGCGCATTTCCGGCACCGAGATCATGCGGCCGAGCTCGTCTCGAAGCGAGGGTACATTGGGTGGTTTACCTGCACCGTCTACTGCATGGCAGCCAGTGCAATAGAGTAGGTAGTTGATGCGGGGACTTGCTGCAAGAACATTGCTGCTGAGGCTGAGCAGCGCAATTAACAGGACAGCCCTTCCGAGAGAGAATAGATTCATTAACTGAAAATTCCGCCGCTAGTTCGTTTCGTCGGTGGTACCTAATACCAGAGAGACTGTGCAGTGATAGCTCGTATTCTCGGTGCCGAAACACCACAGCACGCTATTACTATTGCTGTTGAAGTAAACAGGCTTATCGCCTTCTGTGTTGTGACAACCACAGCGCGAGCATACCGATTTTCCGCAGCAGTCGTTATAGGACATTAGGTAGTCCCTGCCGTCCACCGGATTACGGCAGGTGCCGACCCAGGTGATTGGTGAAGCCTCAGACCCTGGAGGGCAAGAGGTATAGGTACCTCCACAACAGGAGCAGAGCGTGCCGCTCATAGCGCAGTAACGCCAGTATTCGCAGCTCTGTGGATCGCCAACCTCTTCAACCGAACTCTGTGCAAACGACCGTGCTACGGGTAGCAACGGGAATGCAGCAGCGCCTGCCAGCATCATTCCTAGCCTGGAGAGAAAACTTCTACGAGATATTCTCCGTGCCAATGCCAAACTCGATGATCTCGCTTGATCGTCAATCCAGTAGTAACCACGTTCTATGATTTTTTCTATATTCATGATGTGTGTTCCATCGCTGAAGGCTCAGTATCTTCTTGCTCGTTCTGAATGCTGCCAATATATTCCTGTACGCTCACTACGCCCGAATCCATCGATTCGATTAGGCTTTCCATATGTTCTCTTGTGTTGACTAACCCTTTGCCCTTAAGTATTCCATCCGCATCTATCAGTACAGCGAAAGGCAGCTTACTGACCTCAAAAGCTCGGCCCAATGCCTCAGACAATACATACGAATAATCGTCCAGGTCCAAGTCTTTCGCGTAGCGTTGGTGCTGTTCAAGCGCATCGCCATCGCTCGCGAATAGAAGCTGCATCCGGTGGCTCTCGGAATTTACCAGAGATTTTGCCGTAGGTACCAATGATTTGCACACTGGGCAAGTGGGTGAAATAAATAGAATGAAAGATGCTAGATTGCCAGTAGCAGCGCCGCCTATGGTCAGAGCTTGGTCGTGTATGCTTTTCAGAGATATCTCTTGGGTAAGTTCGCCGACTTTCGGGCCATTTGTAGGCATCAGCGCTCCAGCAGGCGCAACGCGCTCGTGAAGAATTCCAACTTGACGAGAAAGCGCTAAGACGAGTAGCGACAACATGACAACTAAAACCCATAACACTATATTGGAGACTAACAAGGCTTCAAGCATTACTTTTTCTCCAAGAGCTAATCGTGTTCCTGGTCATCAATATTTGATTAAAAGTTCCATATAACAATATTAATGCAATTACAGAAAAGAGCAGCCCAAAAAAATCTACAAGCTGCAGGCTACGATCACTAGCAGGAATTGCGCATACAATCGCCATGACAACTAGTAATACATTTCGGCAAAACAGCCCCAATGAAATTTGCTGCGAGCCACTGTCTGTGTTTGGTGCGCTGCTGTTAGAGAAGCTACAGCCGCAATCGATGTAGTTTCTGCCGCGCTTAAGGTTTACACCTATAGCTAAGGCGTAACTTGCCAATAGACCAGCACTAATAAGAGCGACAAGTTTGAATTCGATAGCGAATAGGCCAAAAGCTAACCATCCAATACCTAAGAGTAATTCGAGTGGGGGAATAATTTTCGTCACGAGAGCAGATAGACGTACTGGAATGATTTCATAAGCATCGAAGCTCGTTCGAAAATGTTCGCGGTTGCTAAGCTTATGTGCGGCAGCAATAAGAAATAGCAAAGCGAAACCGAGTGAAATAATACTTAGTAGAAGCGGATCGATCACGATCTAGAAATCCTCAAACATGGCGGCGCCGGGAGTTACAATTGTGCGTTCAAAGGCAAATGTGAGCGCGTCATAGACATGAGTGCCGCCGTTGTCATCTGCCACGATAAGCTTCGGCTCGGCCTCCTGGGTAACCATTATGGACGAGGCTGGCACTTCAAGCTCTATTCTATGAACTCGGTTGCCGGAATTCGCATCCAGCACCCAGATCTCTTCTCCGGGAACGTGGTGCGTATCAACCTCGCCTTCATGCATGACAACATATAGCAGCCCGGTATCGCGATGGGCAGTAATAAATTCGTCGCCACCGGGTCGCCAAGAATCTTCTCCCTCTCGGGTTACGCTCCAGCTGTCGTTGATGATGATCTCAGAGCCTTGGCTCGCAACTTCATAGATAGTCCCCGCATGGGTAATTAGATACCAGCCATCGGCGCTGCGCGCAGTTCGATCGAAGATGGCATCCTCCATAACGTTGAAGAAAATATCACTACGTACACGATTCTCTTCGAAGCCACTAATATCCAGCTGAATTAGTTGTAACGTTCCGTCGCCGCAAAGCTGCAGAAAGTCGCTATCTGCTACGGGCATGATGACTGCGCAGCCGGGAGTAGAGGTCTCGTAGATGAAGACTCGATCTTCCACATCGACGATGGAGACAGAATGACCGGGATTCATATTCAGTACTGCAAGGTGACGGCCATTGTTCATAAGGCCGAGATGATTGCGGAAAGAAAGGCGCGCCATGTGATTGGGAATGATGATCTCTGCTACGGGGCTTAGATTTTCAAAATCGTAGACAGCGACCAGATCGGTACGCTCACCGCGCACGCCTCGTGAGAGGTAGGATTCGGTCGCATAGAATTCCCGTCGAGGCTGCCACATGGTGACTGCCGGCGTATAGCGTGAGAGAGAGAGCATTCCTTGCATCTCGCCGGTGGCCGCATCGAAGATATAGCCGCCATTTCCCGTCTTGGAAATGAACCAGTTAGGCCCGGGATCGGACATCGTATCGATGCTAATTTCTTCTGGCGCTATCTGGGCCGAGGCCAGCGGTACAAAAAGCGCTAGAGCTAATGCCAATGGAGTGGTAACACGCATTCAGTATCTCCTCAGATCACAGCATCGTTGGTGTCTGCCCCTAACATTAGCAACTATTCAACCAAGAGTAAAAAGCTAATGG
Source organism: Gammaproteobacteria bacterium (assembly GCA_028825335.1). Classification (GTDB taxonomy): domain Bacteria; phylum Pseudomonadota; class Gammaproteobacteria; order Pseudomonadales; family Pseudohongiellaceae; genus UBA9145. Next base: position 15,627 of record JAPKAI010000021.1, read on the forward strand.
TGTGGCTTCTACTAACTGCTGGCTGGACGTGTGAATTTATGAAACATCCCCACCATAAATACAGCTGCCGCTATTGAGAGAATCGTCACCAGTCCAGTGGATAAACCTAGGTCGAGTGACTTGACGCCTAGTGCTGTGAGGCATGCTAGGCCAACAGACATCAATGCCTCGCCGGCGATAACACCCGATGAGAACAGTATGCCGCGATGCAAGACTTTGTCATGTCTCGCCTCAGGGATTCCTCTGGTGTGGAAGTGTGCGATCAGGCCGCCGATAAGGATCGGCGTCGCAAGGCCAAACGGCAGATACATGCCGACGGCAATGGGCATCAGATGGGCTCTGAATTTCTTTCCGGTAGATTTTAGATACCAATCAATAATCAGGATAACGATGCCCACCAGGACGCCATAGCCGATCATGTCCCAGGGGAGTTGCCCCTCGCCGGAGAAGCCCCGCGCCAATGAGGCAAACAGGCTAGCTTGAGGGGCAGATAGTTCTCTGCCGCCGATGCCGCCTTCGATATTGTTGTGTAGCAAATTAAGCACTGGTGACATGACGAATGCAGCAACGAATACCCCAGCGATCTGCATGATCTGTTGACGAAAGGGTGCTGCTCCTAGCATGGCGCCAGTCTTCAAGTCGTTGCAGACATCGCCACTGGTCGCGGCAACGCAGCAGACGATGGCGGCAATGCCCAACGTTGCCACCATCGCTTCCATCCCGGAGTAATTGAACAGCCACAACATGCCTCCGGCGACGAGAACCGCGGTGATAGTCATGCCAGAGACGGGGCTATTGGAGTTGCCCACCAAGCCCACGATGTAGCTCGCGACGGCAGTAAAGAAAAAGCCCATGACCAGCATCACGGCTGTTGCCAGCACAGTTATGCCAATACCGGAGGTAAAGCGATAGTTAACATAGGCAAGTACGCAGACGCAGCCGATGGTGAGAGAAATAATTGCCCAGGTCGGGATGTCCCGTTCTAGATCGGGTTTCATCATGTTGCCGCTGCTCAGGTTATTACGCAGTTCGTTAATGGCGGCAACTAAGCCGTAGCGAACTGAGTACAAGGAGGCAAAGCCGCCGAGCACCATGGCTCCAACACCTACATAGCGAACCTGAGTGCTCCATAGTTCATAGGCACCATCTATCGCAGACGGAAATTGATCGCCCGAGCCCAGCAAGGGGATAGCGACAATCCAGGAGATGACGCCGCCGGTAAAAATAAGAATGGCGACATTCAATCTCACAATGAACCCGATGGCGAGCAGCATCGGGGATAGATCGCCGCCGAAATAGAATATGCGGGAACTGAGAACAGTGGCCGCCTCTAACGTAGCGGTGAACACGCCGAATAGCTTCGCGCCCAAGGCCACGCCAGCGCCTAACATACCGCCAAGCATAAGGTTTTTCGCCGCGCCTGATTGCTCCCCATCCTCGCCCTCTTCTTCGCCAGCGCGTAGTACTGCTGCGCAGGCCACGCCCTCGGGATAGGCGAGTTCAGGGTTGTTGAGAATAAAGACCTTGCGCATGGGGATCATGAACAAGATGCCTAACAGCCCTCCAGTTAGCGCGATAATGGTTACCGACCAGAAATCGAAGGAATCCCAGAAGCCAATTAAGATCATGGCTGGCATGGTAAAAATTATACCTGCTGCGAGAGATTCCCCCGCCGAGGCACAGGTCTGCACCTGATTCGCCTCGAGAATGCTGGAATCCTTAAACAGCATCTTGAATAACAACATGGCCATCACGGCCGCAGGTATGGAGGCGGAAACGGTCATGCCCGCTCTTAGGCCCACGTAGACATTCGCGGCGCCCATCACCACGGCTAGAAGTAGTCCCAATACCACAACTCTGAGGGTGATCTCTTTTCTCGCGATCGGTGGTGCTGAGGTAGCGCTAGTAGTATCGGTCATGGCTTGCGTGCTCTTCTTGATATTGGGATTCGTTCACTATAGGCGAGATTGGTACTGGAGTAAAAAAGGAGGTCACAGTCTCCTTGTTAGATCTGAGGCTAGGGGAGATAAGATTTGTAAAGGTGCGAGAATAAGGAGCGGGAATGAATGCTGGTTAGAGCTCTAGCTGAGCAGCAGACCCGTATAATATTTGTTAGCTACGAAGATCGGCGGGGCACCAACCTATCGTCCGGCTAGGGCAAGAAGTTTCTGTCTATCTATGTAGAGAGGCGCGACGCTACTCAACCATAAGCCGCAGGCCATAAAGAACAACACCCTCAGTCCGTATTCCCAGCCGCGTCAACAACGCGCACTACACCCAGCAGGGTGAATAGATGAAAGAAGAGCGCGCCCGACATAATCATTAAACCGGCCAGCACTCCCCAAACCCGTGTCACGGGGATGAGAACTAGAACGGCGGCGATGAGTTCGGCAATTCCAGTAACTGTTCCACCATGGCTACTGAAGTCCTCGGTGAAACTCTGTGGCAGCCCAATATCCAGCATCCAAGTGCTTATGGTGTTGAATATAATTACAGTCTCTTCCGAGCCGCTGAACTTGAAGACGTGCGACTGCTGGAATACGAAGGCGATGTAGGGAGGAATAATTCAATTCGCATTTTTTTCATTCTATTTTGCTTCTAGTTTTGCAGGAGTTGTGGCCAATAACGATCTGCATCATTGATGAAGACTTCTTTGTAGTTCGTTTCATGTTCTCTATCGCCTTTGACTGCCCGCTGCTTGGTAAAATAGGCGACGGCGTCATAGCCCTCTATCGCAAGATTGCCGAAGTATGAGGTGTTGATTTCATCTAGCGCCAGTTTGCCACTGCTGGCTGTTAGGAGTATTAGAGTCAATAGTAGGTGCTTCATATCAATTCTCAAAGTTAGGTTTTTGGCAATTGCTTAGATGTAGGGACCCGAGGATAAGGATTTATCATTCACATTTGATTCTTGTCGTAAGCTTGAGGGATATTGAGCCGTCCAATAGAGAATAAAACTAAGCGCAAGCCAGCACTAGAATACTGCGTCTGTATCGCGCATAATCTGCCGCGTTACTCCTTTTACACAACCTTCGCACTACTGGGTAATGCCAGCTGGAAATTAATTTATGTGGTTTAAAAATGCACGTCTATATTGTCTGAATGAGGCGATTGGCGCATCTCCAGAAGAACTAGAAAAGAAACTGGCCGAACAAATATTTCATCCCTGCAGCAGTCATGATAAGTCGAAATACGGCTGGATCAGCCCGCTCGGTAAAGAAGGTGAGATGCTCTCTCATGTGCAGGGTGACTATATAATGCTCTGCGCGCAGAAGCAGGAAAGATTGCTGCCTTCTTCGGTAGTGAACGAAGCTACAGATGAAAAAGTGGCCGAGCTAGAAGAGCGTCAGGGCCGCAAGATTTATAGGAAGGAAAAACGTCAAATTAAGGACGAAGTATTTGTTTCGCTGCTACCTAGAGCCTTTACGCGCAATCAGCAAACATTCGCCTATATCTCCGCTAAAGACAATCTGATCGTTGTGAATTCCGCTAGTGCACCAAAAGCGGAGACATTGCTTAACCTGCTACGCGAGAGTCTGGGTAGTCTGAAGGTGTCGATACCCGATGCGAATCGCGCACCTAGCGATGTGATGACGCGCTGGTTGAAAGAGCAGCATGCGAGTGATCACTTCCTAATCGAAGAAGACTGCGAACTCTACAACCCAACTGATGGCAGCAATATCGTGCGTTGTAAGGGGCAGGATCTATTTTCCGATGAGATTCAGAGTCACCTCGAGGCAGGCAAGCAAGTGAAGAACCTGGGTGTTACTTGGAACAGTCTGCTTAGCTGCAGCCTTGGCGATGACCTCAGTATAAAGCGCTTAAAATTTGTTGGCATGAAGCAGGAAGAGGCAAACGAGGAGATCGAAAGTGCTGCGCAAAAATTCGATCAAGAATTTGCGGTGATGACGTTGGAGCTATCAAACTTCTTCAAGTCTTTCTTTGCTGCATTCGGCGGGCTTCAAGAACCCAAAGGCTAAGCAGCGTACTAATTGCTTTCATTTGCAAATACTAATCGAAGGTTACAAGATGATGAAGCTCTATGACTATGGCCGCGCCCCGAATCCAAGAAGGGTAAAAATATTTCTAGCTGAGTAAAGGCGTAGAAGTCGAGCTAGTAAATTGCGACATGACCAAGGGCGAGCACAAGACGTCTGAGTTTCTCAAGAAGAATCCAAGTGGCAAGATTCCTGTTCTGGAGCTAGAAGACGGACGTTGCCCCGGTGAGTCGGTTGCAATATTTCGCTATATTGAGGGAGTTCATCCTGAGCCTAATCTTATGGGTCCAGACCCTTTTGAGGTTGGACATATTGAGATGCGCAATCGTCATATCGAAACTGAGTTCTGGAGCCAGGTGGGCGTGTCTTGGGTTAACGGCTCAATCGTTGGCGCTATGAGAATTTATAAGCAAATACCCGAGGCTAAAGTAGCGAATGTTGCGAAGTATTGTGAACGCTTAGACGCGGAGCTTGCGACAGCGCCCTAAGTAGTGGGAGAGCGGTTTACAATTGCAGATATTACGCTGTTGACGGCCATAGATTTCGCGACATCGCTTGTTGGATTGACTATAGATGAGTCGAATTCTAATCTATGGCGCTGGCACGCGCAGGTGTCGGCAAGAGACAGCGTAGACGTTCAGGGATGGTAACCGCTAGTAGGGCATAGTTCACATGCCGGGTTCGTGGGCTCGATGCCATCGTGCGCCGTAACATCGACGAACAAGGGTATGATTAGCTCGCCAAGTTGGCTAGCCATCATACCTCGCACTTCCAGCCAATCTATTCCTCCAACTCCACTACCTATCCTTGGTATCGCGATGGAGTTAAATCGCTCGTCGATCACTAATTTATTGACTGCTCGTAATGCTCTATGCACGGCAATCTTATTTGGGCGGCTAGAGCGGCCTAGCTCTGGCTCGGCAGCTTCGCCTACGATTAGATTCAAGACTCTTGTCTTTGTGTTGCCTCCCCAGAGCCATATGTCACCGGGCTCTGGGTTCGTTTCTTCGCACCATTCAATGAATTGGTCGCGCATGCTCGGAAATTTTTCCTGCAGCTTTCTGGCGAGGCTCATTAGAACGTCACCTTCTACCTCGTAGATCATAAGTTCTTCGCTTAGCGCTCTACTAGCTCGTCTAATCGGAACGTAAGACTCGTTAATACTTCTGCCGCTATTTCAATCTGCCCTGCAACTTGATCGAACTGTCGTTGCTCGATGGCTTCTCTAACGCCGGGAATGGTCTTTACGCCATAGCCAGTATAGAAACCTGGCGCATAAATGTGATGCTTATACCAAGGACGTCCCGTCAGACCTTCTTCGCGAATAAGCTCTCGCTCACTGGTGTATAACAAATAGTTATGATGCGCACTCGCCGGCGCGCCACTTGTTGCTAAGGTTTGATAAGCATCAGCGGAATCCTTTAAGCGTGCTAGCGCATTCTTTAGAGGCGCAAAATTGAAATGTGGAACTTCAGGTTTCGGCAGAGGCGGCCCGAAAGATTTTGTTGGGTCCAATATAATTCCATAGACGCCTTCGCGGATGTCTTGGTTGTCCGTTGCGGTTTTGTCGCGCATGCCATCCGCTAGTGCTTCAATCTCTTCGATATAGCCCGTAACATTGTCGGTAAATCCTTGAAAGTCGAACGGCAGTCGAGGTGCATTCGCCAAACGTAAAGTTGCACGGCCGGCAAACTGAGCGAGGGTTCGCCCGTACACTAAACCCGGATCGATCCACTTCGTATAGTGCTCATAGGTATCGTACATCGTGTGATAACTGCCACCACCGGAGTGCCCGCTGAAACCCATATTGGCCGAAGCGATACCAAGGTGTTGAAGGAAAGGAGTGTAGTCAGAGCCTGAACCTAGTGGGCTAATTCGCAGATCGCTGCGATTTTTTGCTTCGTTCCTGATCTTCTCCGAACGTCCATTGATGCGTAGATTTGCACGCCTTCTTTCCTGAACAGAGACACCTGTCTGTGGATCTTCAACATCTACCATTATTTCATTGAAGAATCGTTCCAATACATGGCTGCCACCAACATTCACGAAACCACGTCCGTTGCCATCTGTATTCAGATAGGCCACAGCATGTTCCTGTAATTCTTCGCTGTGATGCTCGGCCCACTCTGTCGATCCGATCAGTCCTGGCTCTTCTGCATCCCAAGCTGCATAGACGATAGTGCGCGCCGGTGGATAGCCTGACTGGGCCAAACGGCTTACAGATTTCGCTTCCGCGAGCATAGCTACGATTCCCGACAATGGATCCGCCGCACCGTGATTCCATCCATCGTGATGATTGCCACGTATGACCCATTGGTCAGGTAATTCTGTGCCTTCCATGCGGGCGATCACGTTGTACGCCGTCACCATCTTCCAATCGAATTCAAGTTTCAGTCTGACTCGCGCTGGTCCCGGTCCAAGGTGATAGGTAATCGGCAATCCGCCGCGCCACGCCTCGGGTACTACCTCGCCGCCCATAGCTTCTAACAGGGGCAGGGCATCGCGATAGGAGATGGGGAGAACTGGAATCTGTGTAATGGTTGGCGCATCTTCTCGACTCAGCCGGTTTATATCACCAGTTGCACCAACACCCGGCGTCAATACATCGCCGGGATAAGTAGGCATGTCCATAACGGAGCCGCGCTGCACCCCGCTGTCATTCTTATAGGGGCCATCGGGATACACATCGCCGGGGCCATAGCCATCATCAGCGGGGTCGGAATAGATCAGAGTGCCTACTGCACCCATCTCCCCCGCGAGCTTGGGTTTGATGCCGCGCCAGGAACCGCCGTATTTAGATATGGCGATCTTGCCGGCGACGCTAATGCCGTAGCGTTCCAATAACTCATAATCAGCCGGCGTACCATAGTTGACGAAAACCAGTTCAGCTTCTACCTCGCCACCTATCGAAAAAGCGTTGTAGGGTGGAAGTAAGTTGTCGGTGTTGGAGGTGCTAGCATCTCCGTCCACTGGGTCTTCCATAAGGGAGGCAGTGAAACGATTCGGAGCAACGAGCTCTAGCTCTCGCGTTAGTGGTTCAGGAAACAACACTTCATACTCTGCTATTTCCACGTCATAGTTCCAGGAGCGCAAGAGTGCGGCTATGGCCTCGGCATTCTCCTTGCTCTTTGGGGAGCCAACGTGGTGTGCTTCTGAGGAAAAATCCCTCAGCCAACTATCCATCTCAGCCCTGTCGATTAGCGCATCGAATTCTGTCTCCATCTGCCTTTGTTGCGCGCTGCTGTTTGCGTCAAAGCCGAAAAGGGTCTGCGCGCTACTATGTGATGCGATGGAAAGTAGGCCGACTATCGCCAGGCAGTGAAACGCCTGAGTTAAATATCGAATAAGTGAGTGTGAAGAATAAATCATGGTTAGCTCCTAGTTAGCACTTAGTTAACTCTTGATGCATTCTTACATATTCCTCACGATCGGTGAACGCTTGCGCTTCCTGCGGTGCGCCGAAAGCTCCTATTAATGCTATAGTGTGCGCCGCATAGCCATTGCGAGCCCATTCCTAAAGCTGACCCAGAGTGCCGCCGTGGCAATTAAGCCTACTATCTATAAACTGACAGTCTCGTTAAGTGACTTGAATCGAGATATCTACGACGCGCTCAGCTTAACGATCGCTCGCCACCCATCGGAGACGATGGAGAGAATGATGGTGCGTGTGCTGGCGTTCTGTCTGAATACCTGCGAACAACTCGTACTGTGCAAGGGGCTTAGCGATACCGAAGAGCCAGATATCTGGGCGCATACGCTAGATGGAAACTTGGAACTCTGGATTGATGTGGGAGAGCCATCGCCCGAGAGAGTAAAGAAGGTGAGCCGTATTGCTAAGGAAGTTAAAATTTATAGCTTCAATAGCAAGGCCCCGACTTGGTGGCAACAGAATGAAAAGCAGCTCACCAGTTTGGACGTTAATGTTTACCGATTCCAATGGGGGCAGGTGCAGGCACTCGCATCCATAATTGATCGCGGCGTGGATCTCTCGATAACGATATCTGATGACTCCCTATTTGTTGCCAGTGAATTGGGCGAGTGCGAGCTTATCCTGCAGGGACTGCAAGAGGTCTCTTGATCACAAATTTGTTAACTAACTGCTTGAAGAGAAACATATGACAGATTCAACAACTAATACGACAGTCCTTGGGGACGATGAAGTGCAGGTAGTCGAGCTAATAAAGCAGCCGATCGACCTATTCAAAATTTTGAAGTTCGAAGGTCTAGTAGCCAGCGGAGGAGAGGCGAAGGCGGCCATCGCGGGCGGCCTTGTGACGTTGAACGCTGCAGTCGAAACACAGAAGCGCAAGAAAATTGTTTCTGGTGATATCATTGAATTTGACGGAGTTTCCTATCGTATGCATTGTGGTGAAGCGATAGGGCTGTTGAAATCGGATGGGACCGCTGCGGATGAAAATGAAAATAAAAAGGACGTTATAGCTGCTGGCAAACCAGTGCGTAAATCAATAGTAAATACTAAGCGTAAGATGCCTGCGCCATCGAGAGCAGGCAGAAAAGCAATTGGAATAAAGAGTTAAGAAAACATGACGAACAATGATTGTCTAAGACGAATACGTTACATATTGGACTTCAATGACAGCAAGATGATCGCCATCTTCGGTCTGGCCAACGTAACGACAGATCGCAAAGAAGTTTCGGCTTGGCTAAAGCAGGACGATGACACGGATTTTGAAGAATGTAGCGATGCTTTTTTTGCTGCTTTTCTTAACGGCATGATTGTTGCCTTGCGAGGAGAGAAGGAGGGAGAGCCTCCGCGAGCCGAAACCAAGCTGAATAACAACATGGTATTCATGAAGCTAAAGATAGCATTGAGCCTGAAGGCAGATGAGATTTTGCAGATATTGGAATCTGCGGGCCAAGAAATAAGCAAGCACGAGCTAAGCGCATTCTTTCGGCGACCAGATCACAAACACTATCGTGAATGCAAAGATCAAATTCTTAGAAATTTTCTGAACGGACTCAAAATCAACTATCGAGCCGATTAGCCGAATTAGTATTGCGCTAAATTCAATACCCCTAAATACCGCCGAGGGAATGGAACTTCGTTTCATAGAAGTCGGCGATGCCTTCCTTGCCACCCTCCGAGCCTATGCCGGATTGTTTCCAACCGCCGAAAGGCGCCATCTCAGTCGAGAACACTCCAGAGTTCGAGCAGACAATACCATACTCCAGATCTTCCGATACGCGCATTACACGACCGACATCCCGTGTGAAGAAATAGGCGGCAAGGCCATATTCTGTTGCGTTCGCCTTTCCAACGACTTCGTTTTCGGTAGTGAAGGTTTGCACAGCTGCTATCGGGCCAAATATTTCTTCGTTCGCTAGTCGCATGGAGTCATTTATATTATTTAGCAGTGTCGGCTGGTAAAAATTTTGTCCAAGTTGGTGCCGTGCGCCACCGAGCAACACTTTCGCGCCTTTGTCTACTGCGTCAGCCATTAGCACGTCCATCTTCTCCAGAGCTTGTGTGTTGATTAGAGGCCCAATTTCGGCGCCTTCTTCGAATCCGTCGGCGACCTTTAGTGCAGCGATGCTTCGCCGAAGTTTCTCAGTGAAGTTGGTTGCAATCGCTTCGTGAACGAAGATGCGATTCGTACACACACAGGTCTGGCCGCAGTTTCGGAACTTGGTGGCGACACAATGCGTAACGGCTTCATCGATGTCGGCATCATCGAATACGATGAAGGGGGCGTTGCCGCCGAGCTCTAGAGAAATCTTCTTTACGCTCGACGCACACTGCGCCATTAGAACCTTGCCTACGGCTGTTGAGCCGGTAAAAGTAAATTTGCCAATCTTCTCGTGCTGCGTAAGCACTTCCCCTATAGCTTGAGCGTCACTGCCCACGACAACGTTTAGTACACCGGCAGGTATGCCCGCACGCTCTGCGAGTTCGCAAAGGGCGAGTGCGGAAAGCGGAGTGCCAGCATCGGGCTTGATTACAACAGTGCAGCCGGCGGCCATGGCCGGAGCTGCCTTTCGAGTAATCATTGCGTTGGGAAAGTTCCATGGAGTGATGCAGCCAACAACGCCTACCGGCTGCTTGTAGACTAGCAGCCGCCTATCATTCGCTACGGTGGGGATGATGTCGCCCATGACGCGCTTACATTCTTCGGCGTAGAACTCGATAAAACCAGCGCCGTACTTTACTTCGCCTATGGCCTCACTAAGAGGCTTGCCTTGTTCGGCTGTCATCAGTGCGCCGAGGTCATCGGAGTTCTCTAGAATCAGGTCATGCCATTTGCGTAAGTACGAAGCGCGCACTTTCGCAGGCATTTTACTCCAACTTTTGAAGGCCACTGCGGCAGCTTCTACCGCCTCGCGCGCGTCTCCGGCACTACCGTTTACTGTCTTCGCTACGAGAGTGCCATTCGCTGGATTCAGCACTTCTATGTGGCCGTCGGAACCGCCGACCCATTTTCCATTGACATAGTTTTGGGTTCTAAACAGGGTAGGGTCTTCAAGTTTAATCATGTGAATATTCTCTCGTGAAAAGTGACGCGGAAAGTTTAGCCTAGAACTCGATCTAGGGAACGAATCAGTTTATCGATTTCATCGATAGTGTTGTAGTGTGCCATAGAGCGCGCATGAAACCGTCTTCAGTATCCTCTACGGCTAAACTTTCTACTAGGCGCTTGGCATGAAAGTGACCAGAGCTGATAGCAACTTTGTCTCCAGCAACTGCCCTAGTAATTTCTTCGGAACCCATCTTGCTTGAAGCGAACGATAAAGTAGGAACACGAATATCTTTATCACTCTCGTGTCTGCCGATCAATCTCACATCGCTTCGAGAAGTGATGAAGTCTAGAAATTTCTTTGCGAGAACTTGCTCATGCTCTTATTCTTATTTCCAATGGACGAGAGAGGGAGTGGTTAGAGGGACTAATTTAAATCTCCTCTAACCTCATTTCTGCCGAAGACAATACAACGGGCGATGCTGTCTTGATCCCAATCTTTCGGAGCAGAACTAGATGCCCTTAGGCTCCATGATCGCCTGATAGAGCAAGCGGCGAGAGGTGCCACGAACATCTGGTGTTAATGCGCCTGCAACTTGAATCATGCCGACGAAGACTATGTCCTCGACAGGGTCGATCCAGAACCAAGTGCCGGCAGCACCGCCCCAGTAGTATTCACCCTTGGAATAACTTTCCGCCTCGACTGGATCTAGAATTACTGCGAAATCCAAGCCGAATGCTGTGCCTTGCTGATCTAGGGCGGATTCGGCCATTGCCTTCGGTGTTTGATCACGGTGCATCAGGTCGACGGTAAGAGGCGCGAGTATTCGCTCCCCATCTAGCTCGCCGCCATTGAGTAGCATCTGACTGAAACGCATATAATCTGCGGCGGTAGAGACGAGACCTGCGCCTCCAGATTCGAATGAAGGAGCCTTCGTGAAGTCAGTGCCAGGAAACAATTCGCTGGGGACCAACGCTCCTCCCTCTGAATAGGCATACATCTGCGAAAAACGATTTAATTTTTCTTCTGGCACAGAGAAGGCAGTGTCTTGCATGTTCAGTGGCGCGAAAATTCTCTCATCTAAAAATTCTCCAAATTTCTGGCCCGAAAGTACTTCCACCAAATAGCCTTGCACATCAACAGATACCGAATATTCCCACTGCGATCCTGGTTGACTCTTCAATGGTATTTGCCCGAGCTTTCTAACGAAGTCTCTGCCCGTTTCATTTGGCGCGAGAATACCCGCCGCCGCCGCTGCGCCTATGCCCGCTGCTAGATAAGCAGAATCAACAGGGGATTGAGAGAAGATGCCATAGCTTAGACCGCCTGTATGGCTCATCAACTCGCGAATGGTCATCTTGTGATTTGCATCTTCAGTGGTCATGCTGCCATCAGCATCGGTTCCGGTATAGACCCGCAAATCTTTCATCTGCGGAATGTACATTTCAACTGGGTCAGAAAGTTTGAACTTGCCTTCTTCATACAGAGCCATCAATGCGACGCCAGTTACTGGCTTTGACATCGAATAGATTCGGAAGAGCGTGTCATTCGTCATCAATGCTCTAGATTCTAAGTCGCGGTAGCCTACAGATTCAAAGTGCATTACTTTGTTGTCGCGCGCTGCGATCGTAACGGCTCCAGCTAGTAAGCCTTCGTCCACGAGGCTCTGCATGGCGGCCGTTACACGATTCAAGCGCTCCGAATCCATGCCAACTGCCTCTGGCGAAACCATTGCCAGGGTCGATCCCGTGCTGACCGAAATGTTGCCGCCGATTGCCGTGGTACAGGCGATCAGAGTGCTCAGCACTACAAACAACAATGTGTGCTTCAAGGTTTTCAAGCTGAGGCGTGTAAAGCTTGTCATGGATGTTTCCTTTTATTAGGAGATTAACTACAGAGCAGAGTACTTTGAATTAGTGGATCAGACAACATAGGGTAGACCCTAGAAAATCAGAGAACCCACATTGCTGAGCCTGCTCCTACTTTGCGCGACTCAAACCAAACTGCATTGGCTGTGTCTGAGATGAAGTGATCTAAATTTATGCCTCCTATATACTAGTTAAACAATCCAATTTGAGTGCCAACTAATATGCGTCTCTATCACTGTAAAAACTCGCGCTCCTTGCGGCCGCTTTGGACACTTGAAGAGATGGGCTTAGATTTCGAACTAGTCACGATGACGTTTCCACCCCGATTCGAACATGAAGGCTATTTGGACATCAATCCTTTGGGCACGGTACCAAGCCTCAAGGATGGAGAGCTTATGCTCACGGAATCGACAGCGATCTGTCATTACCTTGTAGATAAGTATGGGCCGACACCGTTGGCGCTGCGTAGAGATGAGAAAGAATATGGTGAGTATCTAAACTGGCTATACCGTAGTGATGCGACGCTGACTTTCCCTCAGACTCTTGTGCTGCGTTACACGCGACTAGAGCCAATCCAGAGAAGAATTCCGCAGGTTGTGGAAGATTATACGAAGTGGTATTTCTCTCGCCTACGCAGCGTTGAATCGGCCCTTGAAGGTAAAGAATTTCTCTGTGCAGATAGATTTACCATTGCGGATATAGCGGTGGGCTATGCGCTTTTTATGGGAATTTCACTTGGTTTAAGTGAGCACTACAAACCAAATTGTCAGCGTTATTTAGCGAGTCTTATGGAGCGGGATGGATTCAAGGAGGCGGTGGCGCACGAATAGACTGCGTAATATTGCAACTCTATTGGTTCTACTGCGCGGTCAAACCGCAAAGCAGTTCCATCCAATCATCATCGTTTTTTATAGAGATAATGGGTTTTCTCTATTCCATAGAAAAAACCACCGGATCACGTGCTATGCTATCCACAGTACAACAAGCCACAAGAGACCTACCATGAGTTTAAGCAGCAAATTTCTCGAAGATCTAGAACTCCTGAATCTATTCAATCTTGACAGTTCACAGGGTGGTATAAAGATTCATCATGAGGCTGCCCCTGAGCGTATCGCCTCGGCGAAGCGTCTATTTGCCTCGAACATCACCACGCTGGAAGACGGCGGCTACCTAACTCCCCTGGGTCTTGAAGCTGCCGCTCATGCGCAAGCACTCGTGACCATGCTGCAGGCGAAGCCTTAGCTCCAGATGTATGTCGTCAGTAAATAAGGTCTACAATGAGCCATACTTTTCTTAGTAGCCTCGCACTAATCAGTGCAGCGCTCTTTTCACTTAGTTTTCCTATTTCTGCGCAGGATTATGAGCCCAAGCTCACCGAACATGGCCAGCCCGATCTACGTGGCGTGTGGAATTTCTCTTCGCGTACACCCCTAGAGCGACCGGAGAGGTTCGGTGAGACCGAATTTCTTCAAGACGTAGATAGAGCCACCCTGAATGCCCGGCCTACTCGAGGTGTTAGTGCGGGTGCGTATCCTAGCGGGGTGATTGGCGCCTACAATGGCTACTGGAATGACATGAATGAATTGCAGGACAGCGGTAGAACTTCGTTGATCACCCATCCGCTCAATGGAAGGATTCCTCCGGTACGAGATGGAGTTCATGTGCAGCTGGGTGGTGATATTACAACCGATGTCGATTTCGGCGAGTCGCGTCCAGTTCGTTATACCCATGGTGGCATCGGTCGCACCGGCCCCGAAGATCGTGGTCTCTCGGAGCGCTGCTTGGTGTTTGTATCAGGTCCACCACTATTAACGGGTTACTACAACAATCATATTCAGATTTTTCAGAATGCCGATCATGTTGTGTTGCTGATTGAGATGGGTTGGGATGCACGCATAGTTAGTCTAGAAGACAAGCCGCATATCGATAGCGCTATCGAGCAGTGGTCAGGTGATTCGCGGGGCTATTGGGATGGCAATACACTGGTAGTCGAGACGCGCAATTTTAGCGAGAAGGTTGGCAGCCTAAGCTTGCGAGGCATTGCCTATGGCAATGCGAAGGATCGACTTCTTATCGAGCGTTTTACACCGACCGCCGCGGGGGTTCTTGAGTATGAGTTTACGGTGGACGATCCAGCTACCTTTACTGACAAGATAGTCGGCAACTCTTCGATGACTAACGTAGAAGACAACATCTACGAGTTCGCCTGTCATTCGGGGAACTACGCGATGACAGGAATTCTTCGTGCGGGTCGTGTAGAAGAAACTGATGCCGAAGCGGCTGCAAACTAATCCTCTGCTGAAATAGTTCTAGTCTCGCCTGGTGAGGTAAAGAGGTCGAAGCCGCGGAGTTCGACTGGGCGCAGCAACGGGTCGGCTGGAATCGTGACTGGCACGTGTACCCCAACGTTTCTCTTCGCTTTAATTCTGTTGTTCAAAATTTCTCGCCCGCTAGTTGAGCTGAAAAACCAATACGGCGGGAACGCCATATGTGGATTGTTACGATTCCAGTATTGTGCATCCTGCGCGAAATGCACATCGTTCGGGTCGGCGTCTCCCATATGCAATACTGTCGTGTCACCGTTTAGCGTTACACGCCACACGATATTTTCTATGTCGAGTCTCCCCGTCGGCCAGCCCGAGTGTGGAATGCGCACCGCCTCAATCAGTAGTCCTTCCATGTTCAATGTTACAGGTGCATCTTTGTATTCGAGACTCACCGAGGTTACACGCTCATAAATATCAGCGTCATTACTACTACTCTCGCTACGCATAGCGATGACTGCCTGCGTTGGCGCATACAGTTTTATGCCCGGTTGCTCCTTTAATAGACGAACCATATCGACCGGCGAGAAATGATCGCCATGATGATGGCTGACAAACACAGCATCGATACTGTCATAGGGAGCTGCACCCGCGAAGAGCGCATCTTCCATTTCTTCTGGCAACAGCATGTACTGTCCGTAGTCGTTTCGAAACAGCGGGTCGAATAGAATCTTGGTGTCGCCATGTTCCACCATCAACCCTTCATTCGCTAGGTAATGAGCTGTGGACTCATGTGCCTGCACTCCTCCCATACTCAGTAAGAGAAACGCTAAGCCAGCAATTATCTGTGATGTTTTGTTTGTCATAATTTCTCTCGTCGCGTATCTCGCTATTGGACAATCGTCATTTCTTCTAAGAGATTGGTCGCGCCATCCATATATTCCATCACCCATAGCATGTAACGGGCATCGACGGAGATCGCACGATTCTTCGCATCGTCAAAATCCCAGTCGCCGATGATACTTTCGTAGACGCCATCGAATAGTAGTCCAACAAGTTGTGCCTTGCTATTCATGGTCGCAGTGCCAGAATTGCCGCCGGTAATGTCTAGCGTGCTCAGGAAATTTACCGGCACCGTACCTATTGATGGTAGAGCGTAGTCGCCATACTGACCCGCGCGGATAAGATCTAACTGCTTCGCAGGTGCATTGAATGGATCGACACCTGTGTCCTTACTGAGTATGCCTTCCAGTGAGGTAAACGGCTGGTTGATCAGTCCGTCTTTCGGCTGGTTGCCGCGCACCTGGCCGAATGTGACTCGTAGTGAGCCATTGGCATCGGCATAGATAGGCTGACCTAGGCTACGGTTATAAGCAATAACAGCCTCCATGTACTCAGGGCGCCAGCGTTGAAATTGACCGCGTAGCTCTTTGCTTTCGAGCTCGAGAGCCATGCGCTCAGCATAGGTGAGCACCGCGTAGCGAATCAATGGATCGTCGCTAGCCTCGAATTCCTCGATCGAACTATCTAGCCATGCCAGGCGTGTCTCCTCGTCGTTCAAGGAAGTCTGCGCATAGCTGTTCTCGATAACCTGGTCTACCTGACCCTGATCAATGTTTCTCGAAATGCCGAAGAAGGAGTCAGTTGCTTGGGAACGATACTGCTCGGGTAGTTCGGCATAGCGGGAAAGTAAATAACTAAGTGTAGCCTTGTCGACGGTCTCATCGAAGCGTCGGGTAATAGCCTGCATCGATTGACGCAAACGTCTTAAGTCTCGTTCTTGGTAACCGGGCTCTCTTTGGGCATCGGGCTTTTGTTTTTCCATGGCTAGGCGATATAGGCGATGTGCGGCGCTAGGCAGAGTTGCATAGCCCATATAGCTGCGCACAAGATCAGACTCGCGTGTAGCATGATTTGAGTCTATCAGGGCTTCGAGTTGGCCTACCGCAGGGGCATACCGTTCGCGTCTGTCGGAATTACTGTTGATCCATTCGACAAGATCGGTTTCAGCCGCTGTGCGTCTGTCGATAAAGTCGCTTTTCCCGTAGCTCTCCACCATAGATTGAAAGTTCTTTGAGTAGTTGTTTAGGCTGGCGAGCGTACCTTCGTAAGCGATACGTGCAGCGCTGCCAATTGCGGAGTTCTCGTTGATGATGCTGATTATGTCTTCACGAAAACCGCGGGCCTGGGGGTAGTACCATTCAAATTCATTCTCAACTTCGGCGGTTGTGCGGTAGCGGTTTGTGCCGCCGGGATAGCCGACACCCATTACAAAGTCGCCATCTTCTACGCCCTTCGCGCTAACTTCTAAGAAACTTGCAGGAGAGTAAGGCACGTTGTCTTCGCTGTATTCTGCAGGTCGTCCGTCTGTTCCTACATAGGCACGATAGAAGCCGAAGTCACCCGTGTGTCGTGGCCACTGCCAGTTATCGATGTCGCCGCCATATTTACCGATGCTTGTTGCTGGCGCATAGACGAGACGCACGTCGCGAACTTCCAAGCGCTTGATTAGAAAATATTCCAAGCCCTGGTGAAAAGAGGAAACGCCACAGCGATGATTGCCCGACGATTCGCAACCCGCTATCAGAGACTTTCGGTTCGCCTCGATCATCTTGTAGCGATTTATTCCAGAAGTCGACGTGGTAACGCCTGCCAATACGTTTGAAGTCACGTCGGTTACTTCCTCGTTGACATAGACGCGCGTACCTGGCGCAGTTGGAATCTCTTCGCCGAGTTGCTTCGCTAAGAATCCATCGTCCAGCAGATTATTATCCGGCGTGCTGTTGTACTGCACAGAACCATAGACGCAGTGATGATTTGTCACCACTAAGCCCTGGGGCGATACGAAGGATGCACTACAGCCGCCTAAGCTGACGACAGCGTTCATCGGGAATTGATCCAGACGGCTAAGGTTCTCGGGATTGATCTCGAGGCCTAGCTGCCGTAGCTGATCACTCAGATCCGGCAGTTGATGTGGCTGCCACATGCCTTCATCGGCGACGGAGCTAGTGCCGATTGCAGCAAGGACTATAAGAGGTGCTAGGGCTCGGCGAACGATTTGGGCCGGCTCTTGCTTTGACTTCATACTAAACAGCTTCATGGTAAACATTGTTAGGCCACCCGGTTAACTAATTAGGAATACAGAATTTGGTAAATGCGTAGATGCCACAGTTCAGATAGGTAGACTGAATCATCAGTAGGACGCTCATAATACGGATACCTAGTGCAGTATCGCAAGATCTATACCGCCAATTCCGCGCTAGGGCTGATGATCAGGGTGCCGCCACCGCCCAATGGTAAGGAGTTAGAAGCGAGGGGCGTGGACTTCGGGCGCATTAGCTTTTAGTCTAGTACCCAGTTAAGTAGAATTTCCAACAATAGACTGCGGCAGACCTTCTTCTCAGTAAGTGTGAGTTGGGAAGTGCTAAGCCGGCAGCATAATAGGGCTATAACTCATGTATTCTTCCATCAAAATTCTGAGAATCTTTGTGTTCTTGTTCTCTTCAATCACCTTGTTTTTTGCCAGCCAGGCAATGGCGCAAGGCCTGACGGGCACAGAAAACGGCGAATGGCGCTATCTTGGTGGCGATGCAGGCAACACGCGCTACTCGCCATTGGATCAGATTAATGCCTCGAACTTCTCCGATCTTGAGCAGGCTTGGATTTGGCGTAGCGATAACTTTGGCCCGAATCTCGACTACTTCTCTCGTTCTACGCCAACCTATGTGGACGGTATGCTTTACACCGTGGCGACTCCGCGTCGACAGGTCATTGCCATGGATCCGGCTACAGGCGAGAACTTATGGACTTTTCGCGAGCCTGCCACGATTCGCCACCAACGCTCGCCGCGGCAGGCATACGGTAAAGGCGTCGCCCACGCTGAGGTAAACGGCAGGAAAGTCGTGTACATCACGACGCCTGGCTTCTTCCTCTGGGCGCTTGATGCTAAGACTGGCAGACCCTTGGAGAATTGGGGGGAACCCGTTCCGCTTGATGGTTTCGGTCAGACCGGCGCCGTCGATCTCATTCCCAAGCTTGTTGAGGACTGGGGCCCATGGCAGGACTATGTTGTTGCAGGTGGCAGCTACGATCCGGACTACGGTATACCGCGTGAGCTTGGGATGGTTACCGCCTCAGCCCCGCCTATCGTTGTAAATGGTGTTGTAGTCGTCTTGGTTGGGCATCAACCCAGCTACGGACAGACTCGTATCGAGAATGTGCCTG
>JAPKAI010000022.1 GCA_028825335.1 Gammaproteobacteria bacterium
AGCTGCCAGCTTAGGTGCGTTAGTGTACTGCTTTACAGGCTTCGGGAAAACCGGCTTTTCTTATTCAGCTCAGCTTAGCTGAGCTCAGATGCGATTGATTTCGCAGTGCAGGCGGAATCTTTTAGAGGTCATGTATGCTTCTACCTCGCGTAAACGTAATTCCATAGTGTTATAGATTTCTGTGCATTTTTTTGTGTCATAAAAAGGCCGGTGTTGTTAGCAACACCGGCCTTATCTTTATCAGAAGGTTTTAACTGAGACTATCTAGTTCAGCATTGCTTCATACACAACACGCTGAGATATCGTGAGGTCCATAGGGGCGCCGCTCGGGCCGCCTCGAACTTGAGCCATGTAAAGCATGAAGAAGTCGTTTACCGGGTCGACGATAAACACCGTGCCGCCAACTCCCTGCCAACCGAAGTTGAATGGACCATCGTTGTCTGCTCCGGGAACCGGCTGTAGGTGAAAACCAAGACCCCAATCTCCAGTTGGTCCAAAGAAGAACGCATCGCGATTCACTTCGTCGCCTATAAATTTTTGATTCATCGCATCCAGTGTAGCTTCGCTAATGATGCGCTCGCCGTTGTACTCTCCGCCATTCAAAAGCATATGGGCGAAGCGTACATAGTCCTCAGTGGTTGAGTGCAGTCCACCACCGCCGGATAGCATTGGCTGTACGTTGAGTGGGTCGCCCATTTCACCATGGATAGGATTTGCGATTCGATCTGCCTTAGAGCCGTCTACATAGAATGTAGTCTCATCCATACCCAGCGGATCGAATATTCTCTCCTTAAGAAGAGCGTCTAAGGGCTTGCCTGCAGCAACTTCTATGACTGCGCCGAGCACGTCGGTTGAGCGCGAGTAGTTCCATTTTGTGCCAGGCTCGAAGCGTAAAGGTAGAGCGGCTAAGTTCTGCGCCAATTCGAGAGAGGTAATGTCGAATCGCAGTGAGCCGGCTCCAAAATATTGGCGACCAAGATTGCTTTGCGGATCGAAGATGCCGTAGATCAAGCCAGACTCATGAGTAAGCAGGTCCTGTACAGTTATTTCATTTTGTGCTGGCGTGATATCGCCAGTTTCTTCGTCGATTACCCTCATGTTCGCAAATTCTGGAATATATTTTGAAACAGAATCTTCAATGGCTATTAGGCCGTCTTCTACCATGCTCATCGTTGTCACGCTGACGATAGGTTTGGTCATAGAGTAGATGCGGAATAGAGTTTGATCATCCATTTCTGTCGTTTGATTAGGTCCCTGAGTACCAACAGTCTCTAACACGCCAACGCCTTCGCTATTGCCAACGAGGATAATATTTCCAGAAACGAAGCCGCCATCTACGGCTGCTTGCATCTGCTCGCGTATGCTTTGAACCTCGGACTGGTCGATGCCAAAATTATTCGAGTCAATCATTTTGATTGAGCTTTCATGACCGTCGCCATGATGATCGGCAATCGCTGCCGTGCTCAGACAAACCGCTGCAGTGAGGCAGAGTAGTTTGCGGGGTAGTTTGGTAAGTATCATTTGAAATTCCTCTTTAGGCCGCGTCCCGTTTATGCGATTCGGCGACACTAGGGCTGCATCTAAGTGCAAATAGATCGTCTGCTACTGGGGCAGGTTCGTTCCGTGAGTGGATTGGTAGAGCGCAAGATATTACCCGAATAGGGCAGTAGCAACAACCGTGCTTGACGCGGTGAAACTCGGTACTTTTGCCGTTATAGATGTTTCAGGCGAAGTCGTACGCCAGAGAGTTGCTGACCTCGGCAGGTAGGGAATCGTAGCTGTGTTGGTAGTTCTGATGCTCGCTGCGAAGCACCCATGAAGCGCCGTTTTCCGCCGCTGCGATCATGTCATCCGTGAACTCGAAACGAAGGAAATGCACCGCAGAAGTCTTTTCATCGTTGGAGCGAGCTAGGTCTTCGTTGGCGATGGGGTAAACCGGATCGAAGCCATTGATTTAAATAGAGATTAACTCTTTTATCCCGATTAACTGGTTCAAGCGAACCTTACGCTCTGCCTCATCGGGGAATTCAAGCATGAATGTCACTTTCAGATCCCTGCCGTCGGGAATCAGTGGGCTGTAGGCTACCAATTCTTCGATGAGGTCTGCCTCGCCGCTAATTTTTCGGCACGAATTAGTTACAGTAGCTGGTAGCCCATCAGCATATAGTCTTCGAAGTGCAGCATTGCATTTGACCTCAACGCCAGGTGTCGGGCCTCCTTGTGCTCAATAGAAGCGTATATATTTTATTTTTTACTATCAATAATTTATAATGGTTGAACAGTACATTTGTAAGTGGGGTGTAACTTTTTCACCACTCTGCATTTTTTCTACGCCTATGTTCCTATTGCAATTCAACAGTCTACGGCATTATTACTTACACATTGTGCGATGGAAAAGGCACAATCAATGCACGCTCTTCTGTCCAAATATTGTAAAATCGTCCATTTGCAGTTTAATTTGTTTACCTTTTTCTAGCGCCGTTTGCCCAAGTTGAGTAATAATGACCTTCTTGTTGTCGCGTTTAAAAATCTTGGTGCCGAGTTGGTCCTCAAAATCGGCAATCTCCATACTCAGCGTTGATAACGAAATAAAAAAGGCATCGGCATTATTTTTAAAATGCAACGTTTTAGCCGCAGCGAGGGCGTAGTTAATTTGCTTAAAGGAGATCATCGAAGAATCCTATTTGCTCGAAAACATTGAACGTAATATTTTTTAATATGAAATTTAATAGTACATCAACAAGAGTTACACTGCTGTCCATCACAAAAAATTGTTCTAGGAATTTGTCCCTGATTAAGGGTCAGGTGACGATCATCTAGTTTTAAAATTATTTTTTATAGGAGTTAGGTTATATGTCCATTGAAAGCGAAGGCAAGTGCCCAGTCATGCATGGCGCTATGACGACCAATAGTTCTTCCGGCACCTCGCATAAAGACTGGTGGCCGAACCAGTTAAACTTAAATATTCTTCACCAGCATGATAATAAAACGAATCCCATGGGAGCCGACTTCGACTATCGCGAAGAGTTCAAAAAGCTCGATTACGCCGCTCTCAAACAAGATCTAAACGCTCTAATGACCGATTCACAGGATTGGTGGCCGGCCGATTACGGGCACTATGGTGCCTTCTTCATCCGTATGACCTGGCACGCGGCGGGCACTTATCGAAATACCGATGGCCGGGGTGGCGGTGGAACCGGGGCGCAGCGCTTTGCGCCGCTAAATAGCTGGCCCGACAATGGCAACTTAGACAAGGCTCGACGACTCCTATGGCCTGTTAAGCAGAAATATGGTGAGCAAATTAGCTGGGCCGATCTACTAGTGCTGGCCGGTAATGTTGCCATCGAGTCGATGGGCGGCAAAACCTTTGGCTTTAGCGGCGGCCGACCAGACATCTGGGGGCCGGAGGAAGATATTCACTGGGGGGTTGAGACCGAGTGGCTGGACAATAAGCGCTACAAGGGCGATCGGGAATTAGACAATCCTCTGGGTGCAGTTCAAATGGGACTAATTTATGTCAATCCCCAAGGGCCTGATGGCAATCCTGACCCACGGGCGAGTGCGCATGATATTAGAGAGACCTTTGGGCGCATGGCCATGGACGACGAAGAAACCGTCGCCCTAGTAGCCGGCGGCCATACATTTGGCAAGGGTCACGGAGCAGGTCCAGAAGACGCGGTCAAGTCAGAGCCCGAGGGGGCCCCGCTTGAGCAAATGGGGCTTGGTTGGCGCAACACACACGGCTCAGGCCAAGGAAGTGATTCCACTACCAGCGGCTTTGAAGGCGCCTGGACGAGTAACCCTACGCAGTGGGATAACGGCTATTTTGACCTGCTGTTCGGTTATGAGTGGGAAATGGTACAAACCCCAGCCGGCGCGACTGTCTGGCACGCCATCGACCAAAAAGATGAAGATCTTGCGCCGGATGCAGAAGACCCTGAAAAGCGCGTCCCAACGATGATGACAACTGCTGATTTGGCACTTCGTGAAGACCCAGCCTACCGAAAAATTTCTAAACGTTTCCATGAGAATCCAGATCAACTGGCGGACGCCTTTGCCCGCGCATGGTTTAAGCTACTACACCGTGACATGGGCCCGAAAACCCGCTACATGGGCCCCGAAGCGCCATCAGAAGAATTGATATGGCAAGACCCTGTGCCGGCCGGCAACGCTAACTACGATGTCAATGCGGTTAAAGCAAAGATTTTAGCCAGTGGGCTAAGTGTTCGTGAAATGGTCGAAACCGCGTGGGCTAGTGCATCGACCTACCGCGGTTCCGACATGCGTGGCGGTGCCAATGGGGGACGTATTCGCCTCGAACCTCAAAGAAACTGGACGGTGAATAAACCTGAGGAGCTGGCAAAAATACTGGCCATCTATGAAAGTATTGCCAGCGGAAGCAACGCATCGATCGCAGATGTCATTGTGCTAGCCGGAAATGTTGGTATCGAAACGGCCGCAGGTATCGAGGTACCCTTTACACCCGGGCGTGGTGATGCTTCGCAGGAACAAACAGATGTCGAATCATTTGCCGTTCTAGAGCCAGTTTCCGACGCTTTCAGAAACTACCATAGAGCAGATCTAAAAGCCTCGCCGGAAGACATGTTGCTCGACAAAGCACAATTGTTGGGGTTGACTGCGCCAGAAATGACAGTATTACTCGGTGGCATGCGCTCTCTAGGCATTAGCTCTAGTGGCTACGGCGTATTTACCGACGATCCCAACAAGCTCAGCAACGACTACTTCAAAACATTGCTAGATATGTCGGTGGCATGGAAGCCTAATGGCACAGGGAACTCGTTCGAGGCTACCAATCGTGTCTCAGGCGAAAAGGTCAGATCGGCAACACGAGCAGATCTGGTGTTCGGCTCCAATTCGCAACTTAGGGCGCTTACTGAAGTCTATGCTTCAAATGGAGCGGAACAGAAAATGCTTCGCGACTTCGTCAGTGCTTGGAACAAGGTGATGACCTCAGATCTATTTTGAAGCAGGACCGTTGACGCCAAACGTCAGCTACGCGGTGAAAACCTGCTACTTCTCGAAGAAGGACACTGCCTTCGTGACCATGCCTTGGATACCTGTGAGCTGTATATTGCCGATGCCGAATTGGTCGGTCAGGGTGCCACCAACTGCACACCCTAGTGCAGTTGGTGGCAAGCGGGTTGGGTATGACACTGTTGCCTGCCATGTCGATTAATGCCAATGTGCTGGGCGATGCGCATCTCCAGATCAAACATTTCTCTAACGACAATGTGTCCAGAGAAGTAGGTAAGGCATGGCGCAAGTCAGATCCACGCAGAGAAGAATATTTGTTATTGGCCGAATTTTCTATGGAGCATTTCGGTCACTCGGTCAGATCGGAAAAGAAGATTAAATGAGGGTATTTGCCGTTTCGGATGTTCATGTCGGCCATGCAGAAAATCTGGCTTGGATTCTTAGCCTGGACCATAAGGAATAGACAAACGGCATCTTAATCCTCGCCGGCGACGTGACTGATCAGATGCGGAGAATAACCCAATTTTATTTACTCTACGTCAATTCGAATATCAAATCTAATTGATCTCTTTGAGTGCTTTGATCGTTTTTATCGATTATGATTTTAGTCATGAATCCTTCGATTAAGCAGCTTAAATACCTATGTGCGGTAGCCGAATACCGGCACTTCAGTAAGGCCGCAGCGGCCTGCCATGTCACGCAGTCCACCCTAAGTGCAGCGATACAGGAGCTCGAATCCCAGCTCGGTGTGAAGATATTTGAGCGTAACAAGAAGACAGTGATGATCACCTCTCTAGGTACGAAGCTTTTGGTGCAGGCGCGCATAGTTCTGGGCGACGTTGAGGACTTTGTAGGTATCGCTCGCGCTCATGAGGCGCCGCTTGCGGGGGACCTGCGTTTAGGGGTAATTCCAACCATAGGACCATTCATGCTTCCCGCCATTCTTTCGGAACTGCGTAAGAGTTTTGACAAGCTAAAGGTTTATCTAAAAGAAGAGATGAGTGCGGAACTCGTTGAGGAATTACAGCAGGGGCAACTGGACCTAATCATTCTGGCATTTCCCTTTCCGCTGCCTGATATGGAGACAGTGAGTCTGTTTAAAGACGAATTCTTGCTGTGCCTTCCTCCAGGTCACGAATTAGAAAAGGTGCAGCAAGTGAGGCCGCACCAACTGCGGGGGCAGAGCCTTCTGCTTCTTGAAGAAGGGCACTGTCTTCGCGATCATGCGTTAGAGGCCTGCAAGCTAGAGAGCGCCGACACTGATCTTGTCTACCAAGGGACGAGCCTGCACACCCTGGTGCAGATGGTGGCAAACGGGTTGGGTATGACGCTGTTGCCTGCCATGTCTATTAATGCCAATGTGCTGGGCGATACGCATCTAAAGATCAAACATTTCTCTAACGACAATGTGTCCAGAGAAGTAGGTATGGCGTGGCGCAAGTCAGATCCGCGCAGAGAAGAATATTTGTTATTGGCCGAATTTGTTAAGAAGTATTTCGGTCACTCGGCCAGACCGGAAAAGAAGATTAAATGAGGGTATTTGCCGTTTCGGATATTCATGTCGACTATGCAGAAAACCTGGCTTGGGTTCTTAGCCTGGACCATAGGGAATACGCAAACGACATCCTAATCCTCGCCGGCGACGTGACTGATAAGATGCAGCTGCTTGAACAAGTATTTGTCTCGCTTGCAGCAAGTTTTAAGGCGGTATTGTTTGTGCCGGGCAACCATGAGTTGTGGGTCCAAGATGATGATTTCGACTGTTCTGTGGATAAGTTCGAAGCGATCACCGAGCTTTGTAAGTCCTGTGGTGTTCATGCAGATGTTTTCGAGCTGCCCGATATTAGTTTCGTGCCCTTGTATTCTTGGTACGATTTTTCCTTCGGAGAGCCAGACCGACACTTGCGCAGGGCATGGCGCGACTTCCGAGCATGCTCTTGGCCTGAACACTTAGCCGAAAGCCAGGATGTTACAGAGTACTTTCTTAAGCTGAATATCCCCAATCTAAATATTAGCAATAAGACAGTAATCAGTTTTTCTCACTTCTTGCCAAGAATAGATGTTATGCCTGCTGGAATACCGGGAAAGCGAAGAAATGTTTACCCGGTACTCGGGAGTGAGGCCCTAGGAGTGCAGGTCAAGCAGTTAAACCCAACGATTCATGTGTATGGGCATAGCCATGTGAATAATGCCGTCGATCTAGATGACATACACTATGTAAACAATGCTTTTGCGTATCCGAGTGAATCTCATATAGCGCGTAAGCAGCTGAAATGTATTTATGAGTGCTAAAAAGACGAGTGCCAATTAGGTTGGTGCTGGATAGAGTAGAGCTGTAGAGAATTATCGGAGAGGATGATCCTTTGTGACAGAGATGTGGATTGAGAAGTCAGAGATTCACCTCTGGCAGTTAGAACAGGCCGATTTCGAGCTGTCTTCGTTGCAGAGCGAGTGCCTTGCTTGGCTAACAGAATCTGAGATCAAGCGATTTCAGCGCTACCAGTTCGATCGACACCGCAAGCAATTGCTACTCGGACGCGTCCTCATGCGAGTGGCGCTATCGAGTTACGTTAATAAGATTGCGCCAGCATCTTGGAATTTTATTTACAACAAATATGGCAAGCCTGCTATCAGCGAAGAGCAGAATCCAGCTTCGCTCCATTTCAATTTGTCGCATTCTGCCGAGAAAGTAGTCTTGGCGGTGTCGCGCTTTCCGGATATCGGTGTCGACATCGAGTATGCTACAAAGGCGAGAAGGATAAAGGCGATTGCTCGGCGCTATTTCTCAGACAAAGAAGTTGCCGAGATGCTTATCCTGCCAGAGGATCAGCAACAGTCGCGCTTCTATGAATTGTGGACATTGAAGGAGGCGTATATCAAGGCGTGCGGCATGGGCCTGGAGATACCGCTACAACACTTCTCCTATGGTTTTGTTGGCCGCGATAGACTTACAGTAGAGTTTGATGAGCGGCGCAATGACGAGGAAACTGCATGGCAACTTTGGCAGCTTTCTGCGGGATCTGATTTTAAGCTGGCGGTTGCAGCGAAGGCAGATGAAAAAGGGCTGGCGCATATGCTATCAGGATGGAGGCTGGCCAGTTTGAATAAGGTTCTCGAGCAAAAGGTTAAAGTTCTTCGTAATAAATAGCTTAGCTACTCGTCTTCTTCTGCTTTTCCAACACGCCACATCTTCACAGTGCGAATCACATTGCCCTGTATCTGCACTGTTTCTGCATAGTAGCCTTCGAGCTTGATGCCAACCGAAGAGTCAGGGATCGATTGCAGCATCTCGGTCAGTAAACCACTCAGTGTTTTTGCGCCGGTGTTGTTCAGATCCCAGGAGAGAATGCGATTGATGTCGCGGATACTGGCGGAGCCATCGATGAGGAAGCTGCCATCTGGTTGGGCATGAAAATCCTTGCTGCTGTCAGCAAGGTCAGTGGTAAATTCACCAACGATTTCCTCGAGTATGTCCTCTAGAGTTACAAGGCCCTTGATCGCACCGTACTCATCAACGACAACCGCCATACGCAATTTCTTTCTTTGGAATTTAGACAATTGAATGTGCAGGGGGGTGCTTTCGGGAATGTAGTAAGGCTCGTCAGTTTCTTCGAGTATCGCGGCCTTAGTTACAGTTTTGAGTCGAATTAGCTTGCCGACACTACGCAGGTGCAGAATGCCCATCAGATTGTTGATATCTTTTTTATAGATCGGCATGCGTGTGTGCTGGCTGCTGCCGATCTGGCTTAGGATTTCGTCGATGTCGTCTTCGATATCGATGCCGAGGATCTCGTTTCTCGGCACGAGAATGTCATTCACCGTTACGTGTTCTAAGTCGAGGATGTTTAGCAACATGCCCTTCCTTAGTCGCGGTAGTCTCTCGCCGGACTCGTATACGACTGTGCGCAGTTCCTCCGCAGAGAGTTGCTGATGACTATCATCGGATTCTGAATTAAAACCTAAGACCCGCACGAGCGCATTCGAAACCACATTGACCATCCATACTAATGGGTACAGAACCTTCAGAAGCAGAATAAGGATCAGGCTAGAAGGGTAGGCGACTTTTTCCGGATAGAGTGCGGCAATTGTCTTTGGTGTCACCTCGGCGAATATTAATACAACAAATGTTAGGACTATTGCCGTTAGTAGTGGTTCTGGCTCGCCGAATATTTGAATCGCGATACTCGTAGCGATTGCTGCCGCAAGGAAATTGACAAAGTTATTGCCGATCAGTATGACGCCGATCAGCTTGTCGGGACTCTCCAGAAGTTTATTCGCGCGACTTGCCCCCGCGTGATGATTTCTCGCGAGGTGCTTCAACCGGTAGCGATTGAGGCTCATCATCCCGGTTTCGGAGCTAGAGAAATACGCCGAGGCCAAGATCAGCAATCCGAAGGAAAGGAGCAGCATGCCTAAGCTGGGTTCTTCGGTGTTCATTTAGAGACTATCTCGTAGAGGCCGTATTGGAATTTTGGATAAGAATACGTTATCAACTGATTAAGTATTCCAGAGTAAATTTCACGCCATAGAACCCAATGATAAGCAGCGCGAAGCCACTCAGAGTGCCGCGAATAGCAGTTTGACCACGCC
The DNA here is from genome assembly GCA_028825335.1 of Gammaproteobacteria bacterium. Lineage (GTDB taxonomy): Bacteria > Pseudomonadota > Gammaproteobacteria > Pseudomonadales > Pseudohongiellaceae > UBA9145. Next base: position 9,586 of record JAPKAI010000022.1, read on the forward strand.
AGCCGAGTTGGTGGCGGCCCCAGAGTAGAACTGCGAAAACGGCCCAGGCCAACAGTGAAAATACGGTCTTGTGAATGACGCCGTCTGCCGCCCAGATATCATCTAAGAACAAGAAAGCGGTGGCGATGCTAAGGGTTAACAGCATCTGCCCAACCCAGACCAGTTCGAATAGTAAGGCCTCCATGTCTTGAAGCGAAGGGAGTTTACGAATCAGCCCACGGGTATGCCCGTGTTTCAGCTGATGGTCTTGGTAGGCTAGAAAACCAGCCTGCAAGGCGGCGATGGTAATAAAGCTATAGGCCAAAATCGAGATCAGCACATGGGTGGCGAGAGTCAGGCTCATATTCGTCGGCGGATAGTCGCTGCGAATGACCAGAGATGCCACGATGCTGATAGCAGCGAGGGGAAACAAGCCGAGGAAGAGTACCTGCAGCGGTTTGCGCAGACTGCTAATGAGCACCAGAAGCGAAATTGATAGCGTTATTAGGGTGCTGATTTCAAATAGGCCAAAATGAAAACCATCGTTGTGACGAATGACGCCGTAGGCGCTTATCGCGTGGACTAGGATGGCTAATCCACCGAATATGAAAACTTGGCGGCGGGTTTCTTTATTCGACTTGAAATTCATACCTTGAAAGACAGAGCCCATCAAGTAGAAGAGGATAGCGAATAGTCCGGAAATTACGGTAACTTGCATGATGAATAAAGGTTTGAGCTTCGCCAGAGACGCGTTAAGAGGGTTAATAAATTCAATAGGAAAGTGTCGCACATGTATACTAACGGTAGAAGCCCTTTTTTAATGCGCTGGGGATTCGCTATAATGCGGTCCGGTCAATGCTGCTAGCGATTCCCCAGAAAGTAGTTCGATAAGTGCCCTAGTAATTAGCTCGCTCAATTCACAGTCAAGTAGTCAGGTGGTAGCCCGCAGTGTTCGACAACCTTACAGATAGACTCTCAGGTACGTTTAGGAAGCTCACAGGCAAGGGCAGCCTCACCGAAGCCAATATTCAAGATGCCCTTAGCGAAGTGCGTCGCGCGCTGCTCGAGGCGGACGTTGCGCTTTCGGTGGTCAAAGATTTTGTCACGCGAGTCAGTTTGCGGGCCGTTGGACAGGAAGTTTCCAAGAGCCTGACGCCAGGTCAGGCATTCATCAAGATCGTTCAGGCCGAACTCGAATCTATCATGGGTACGGCCAACGCGGAGCTGGATCTAAAGGCGGCGCCGCCGGCAGTTGTATTGATGGCCGGCCTGCAGGGCGCTGGTAAGACGACTACCGCGGCCAAGCTCGCGCGCTGGCTCAAGAACGATTTGAAGAAATCGGTGATGCTGGTGAGTGCCGACGTTTATCGTCCGGCGGCCATCCAGCAGTTGCAGACTCTGGCCCTCGAGGTCGACGTAGCGTTCTTCGCCAGCGATAGCAGCCAGACACCTTCGGCGATTGCAGCGGCGGCCTTAGCTGAGGCCAAGCGCAAATTTGTAGACGTATTAATAGTAGATACTGCCGGACGCCTAGCCATCGATCAGGAAATGATGGGGGAGATTCAGCAGCTTCATAGCCAGTTAAATCCGGTAGAGACGCTGTTTGTCGTTGATGCCATGACGGGGCAGGATGCCGCCAACACGGCTAAGGCATTCAATGACGCCCTGCCGTTAACGGGCGTAGTGCTAACCAAGGCAGATGGTGATGCGAGAGGCGGCGCCGCCTTATCCGTGCGACATATCACGGGAAAGCCTATCAAGTTTATCGGCATGGGGGAGAAGATGGACGCGCTCGAGCCGTTCTATCCTGATCGAATCGCCTCAAGAATCCTCGGCATGGGCGACATGCTCTCGCTTATCGAGGAAGCCGAAAAGAAGGTCGACAAGGTTAAGGCAGAGAAGCTCGCCCGCAAGATCAAGAAGGGCAAAGGCTTCGATCTAGAAGATTTCAAGGAGCAGCTCGCCCAAATGCAGAATATGGGCGGCGTAGCCAGCATTATGGATAAGATGCCGGGCATGGGCGGATTGCCACCTGGAGCCGCTAAAATGGTGGATGACTCGAAATTTCGGCAGATGGAAGCAATCATTAATTCTATGACACCACGTGAGCGAACCAATCCAGATGCCCTTAATGGATCTAGGAAAAGACGAATTACGGTTGGCTCAGGAACCCAGATTCAAGACCTGAATCGGCTGCTTAAGCAGCATAAGCAGATGCAGAAGGTAATGAAGAAGATGAAGGGCGGGAATATGGCCAATATGATGCGCGGCCTAGGCGGTATGCAGGGCGGAGCCGGTGGCGGTTTTCCGGGTGGGCCAGGGCAATTTCCCCGTTCTTAATCGGGTAATAATTCAAAAAAATGTGAAGCATTTCAGGCCTTACATAAATGTCTGACTATTTTGTGTGTTTTAGCCGCATAACCCGCGAAAATACAGTGCCTGTGGGCTTCCAATCACACCCCAATTAACATAGAATACCCGCCTTTTTACCCGAGCACGTATGTTCTTGCCTGCTCTTACTATAAGTGCAGGGGGAAATCAGCCTCAGCTCGCGTAACTCATAAACACTAGTTTATTACATTGGAATGACAGGAAATACTTATGGTCACGATTCGATTGTCACGTGGTGGTGCTAAGAAACGGCCTTTTTATCACATCACAGTAAGTGACAGCCGCAGTGCGCGTGATGGGCGTTTTATTGAGCGAATTGGCTTCTTTAACCCACGTGCTAAAGGTCAGGAAGAGCGTTTGCGTCTTGATCGCGATCGCATGTCTTACTGGACTGCACAAGGTGCACAGCTTAGCTCTCGCGTATCAACACTGACGAAGGCAGCGGTAGAGACTTCTACAACAGAGGCGTGATTTTGATATCGCGTTGTCTGGGTGGTAAGTAAACCCGTAGCAGGTAGTGAGAAGGTGGTACTCGGAGAAATTGGCCGGGTGCATGGCCTAAAGGGTTGGCTTAAGCTGATTTCCTTTACCTCACCGATCGAGAATATTCTCGACTACTCGTGCTTTACGGCACAAGTTGGGGGACGGTCTCAGGAGTTAGAGCTCGACGAGCACAGTCGTGCGAACAAAGCTTTGTTGGTCCATTTCAAGGGTTACGATGACCCTGAAACGGCAAGGCTACTGACCGGCACGGAATTAACGATAGCGAATGAGAAATTGCCTCACTTAGAGCACGGCGAATTCTATTGGCATCAGCTACAAGACCTTAGAGTGGTCAACCAGCACGAACAACTGTTTGGCCGGGTTAGCCACTTGTTAGAGACAGGCGCCAACGATGTGTTGGTAGTCAAAGCAGATAGCGAAAGCATCGATGATCGGGAAAGACTTATTCCCTATTTAGTAGATTCGGTGGTAATCGAGATAGATCTGGAAAATCAGACTATCCGAGTAGATTGGGAAGCAGACTATCTGGATTGAGCCCTCTTTATTGAGTAAAAAGCGCACATCAGTAGTGACAGAAGTTGTTAGGTAAAGTTGTAAGCGAAAGGTGTAAGCGATGCAGCTTGGAATAGTCACCCTGTTTCCAGAAATGTTTGCAGCCGTAACCGAACATGGCATCAGTGGTAGGGCGGTACGCTCGGGTCTAATGAACCTCGAGTTATTTAATCCGCGCGACTATACGACTGATAAGCATCGTACTGTGGACGATAAGTCATTTGGTGGCGGTCCCGGAATGCTGATGAAGACCGAACCGCTAATGGCATCGATAGCCGCGGCGAGGCAGGCAGTAGCCGAGAAACAAATGATTGGTGAGAAGGCTAGAGTCATTTACTTGTCACCGCAGGGTCAGACCCTGAAGCAAGATTCGATTATCGATCTTGCCAAGCGAGAAAGCATGGTGCTGCTATGCGGTCGCTATCAAGGCATAGACAATCGTGTGCTTGAGAGTGAGATAGATGAAGAGTGGTCGCTGGGTGATTTTGTAATCAGCGGCGGCGAGTTAGCAGCGATGACATTGATCGATGCCATGACGAGATTTCAGCCTGGCGCGCTAGGTGATGAAGGCTCGGCGTTAGAAGATAGTTTTAGCAATGGCTTGTTGCACAGCCCTGAGTACACCAGGCCGCAGAGTATAGATGGGTCGGATGTACCCAAAGTGCTGCTCAGCGGTGATCACGAAGCGATACGCAAGTGGCGACTGAAACAGAGTTTAGGTGCGACCTGGTTGAAGAGACCAGACTTGCTGCAAGCGATGTCGCTGGAGATCGAGCAAGAAGAATTATTGGAGCAGTTCAAACAAGACTATGTCCGTAACAAAGTGTAGTAGCCTGAATTGCTAGTTCGACAAATAGTTTTATAAATAGTTAGACAATAGATTTTTGAAAATTTCGATTTACTAAGAATTGGCAAGCGCCAATCGCTACAAGGGTTCAGGAGCAAGACGATGAGTAAGAGTAAAATCATCCAACAGATAGAAAACGAACAGATGAGCAAGGAACTTCCAGATTTTGGTCCGGGCGACACCGTTGTCGTTCAGGTAAAAATTCAGGAAGGCGATAGAGAGCGTTTACAGGCATTCGAAGGTGTTGTTATTGCACGTCGCAGCCGTGGCGTAAACTCATCCTTCACGGTCAGAAAGATTTCTCACGGTGTAGGTGTTGAGCGTGTATTTCAGATTTATAGCTCCGTTGTTGATAGCGTCGCGGTGAAGCGTCGCGGTGCTGTTCGCCAGGCTAAGCTGTACTATTTGCGCGAACTGACTGGTCGAGCTGCAAGAATCACAGAAAAGTTGGAAAAGAAGTCGAACTAACAAAACTCGGCTTGCTGCCTCGGGGTACTTCCGGGGCGCTGCATTCAGCCAATCTAGGCATATCGAATGGGAAGTCTGTCCGCAGTCTTCCCATTTTTATTACTTCCGATAGACTCGATATGTATTTGGCCTAGCTTGATCTGCGCTATGGGTGTATGCGAAGAACCGCGGGCTTATCGCGCCGTGAATACGGAGAAATAATTTGACCGTACTCTGGCCTAGCTTGTTTACGAAGAGCAGAGAGCTGAAACCGTCGCGGCTGCGGGAATTTAATTGGCCGTGTTCTGGTCTAGTTTGAGCAGCCGATTATTAAATGCTATAAGATAGTCGATACAGTGTTTAGCCTCGCGCTACGGCACTACCATCGCGGCCCTCAAGCAGCGGTACAAAAGGAGACAAGCCATGAGAATAACTATTAAGCCTATGTTGGTAATGTTGGGGCTAGCTTTGACGCTAGTTGCTGTCACTGCGTCTCAGGCACAGAATCGCGATCAATCGCTGCGCGGCAAGCTCGAGCTGGCGATAGAGGTGGCATCCCAGGGTCAGTTGCAAATTATTAGCCTGAAACCCACGCCGCTATCCACTATTTTTGAAGTCGAACTGAATACTGGCGAGGTTCTTTACAGCGATATTTCCGGTGACTATCTCTTCGCAGGCGATATGTACCGGGCTGGCGACTCGGGCCTCGTGAACATCTCCACAAAAGCGAAGCAGGCGCGTAGCCTGACGAAAATCGCTGCCATTCCAGTCGAGGAAATGATTGTCTTCACGCCCGAGGTGGTCAAGGCATCCATAACAGTTTTCACCGACGTTGACTGCACTTATTGCCGTAAGCTGCACAGCGAGCTAGATCAGCTAATGGCAAAGGGCATTGAGGTACGTTACTTGGCCTATCCTCGTGGTGGTGCAGAAGCAGCCTCGTACGACAAGATGCTTTCCGTATGGTGCTCTGATGATCGTAAGAAATCGTTGACTCAGGCGAAGAATGGTCAGAATTTACCTGCAGGCGACTGTGATTCGCCTGTTCTGGCGCACCATGCGTTGGGCAATGAGCTAGGTATTTCCGGCACACCAGCATTGATCTTCCCCGATGGCACCGTCATTCCCGGCTATATGGATGCTGATCGCCTGGCAACAATGCTTAAGATCAACTAGTAAGTCTCTTATTCTAGGAGCCTCGGTTTTCTGCTGGGCTCCTGCTCTAAAAACCTCACTCTCCTTTAATGGGCACACAGCCTGAGCAGGACTGCTGGGTTTCTTGTATGTTTCCAGTATAATTCGGCGCTTATATTGAATAAGTCCGGGGCCCTTTGTGAATTCTGAATCAGCCAAGTCAATCAAACCTCAGTCTGTAAAGATAGGCATCTGCGGTTTCGGTACTGTCGGTGGCGGCAGCTACAACTTATTGCACAGCAACGGTGAAGAAATTACTCGCCGCGTAGGCTGTGCAATCGATGTTGTAAGAATAGCATCTCGAAGCATCATGAGCGGCGACGTCAATCGGGCAGTCAATATTAGCAATGACCCATTCGATGTTGTCAACGATCCCGGGGTGGATATAGTCATCGAGACCATCGGTGGTTTCGATCCTGCATTCGAGGTGGTTCGTCAGGCGTTGGCCAATGGAAAACACGTAGTGACGGCTAACAAGGCTCTGATAGCAGAGCGCGGTAATGAGCTCTTCGCAGTTGCGCAGGGAAATGCCGTGACGCTAGCTTATGAGAGTAGTGTGGCGGGCGGTATACCAATCATTAAGGCTCTGCGAGAAGGTCTATCAGCAAATAAGATCGACTGGCTGGCAGGCATCATCAACGGCACGGGTAACTTCATCCTGACCGAGATGGCCGAAAAACAGCGTCAATTCGTCGATGTGCTCGCCGAAGCACAGCAACTCGGCTATGCCGAAGCCGATCCGACATTCGATGTCGAGGGCATTGATGCAGCACACAAGTTAACTATCATGGCATCGATCGCATTCGGTATTCCTTTGCAGTTTGATAAGACCTATACCGAAGGTATTAGCCGCATCACACCTGAAGACATAGGCTTCGCGAAGCAGTTGGGGTATCGAGTCAAACACTTGGGAATCGCACGCCGCACAGACAGCACAGTTGAGATGCGCGTGCACCCGACGTTAATTCCACGAAAGCGATTGCTGGCAAGAGTAGATGGCGTGGGTAATGCCGTACTCGTACATGGCAACGCCGTAGGTTCTACACTTTATAACGGTCCTGGTGCTGGCGCGGATGCTACGGCGTCTTCAGTCATCGCCGACGTAATTGATATCGCTAGGCAGAAGCTCGCAGGATTGAGCAGGCCGCTGCTGCCTGCACTGGGCTATCTCTCGATGCATGATGATCTAGAAGTAGTGTCTATCGAAGAGATTGAGACGGAATATTATCTGCGTATTCCAGTGAACGATGTGGTGGGCGTATTGGCTAAGATATCCAGCATCCTGCAAGGCTTCGACATCAGCATAGAAGCGGTTATTCAGAAAGAACTCGATAGCAATACAGTGCCAATTGTCATTCTTACTCACAAGGCGCTAGAGAAGAAATTGAATTTAGCCATCGCAGCGATTGAAGCGCTTGAAGATGTGAGCGGCGAAGTCATGCGCATTCGCGTCGAGACATTTGAAGGATAGATAGTTAGCTCCATTGAATATCGGTATTTAGAAGATAGTTAAAGGATAACTAAACAGTTAACCCCGCCGAATACCGGCGTTAGAATATTTTAGAACGTAATAAAAAAGATTAGAGAAGGGAAGGTGAGTTGAAATATATAAGCACTAGAGGCGGTGGCACCCCGCAGACATTCGAACAGGTTCTTCTAACTGGTTTGGCTCCAGATGGGGGTTTGTACGTGCCTGCTGAGCTGCCTCACTTCTCCTTAGAAGAAATAGCGTCATGGAAAAGCCTTAGCTATCCAGAGCTCGCATTAAAAATTGTATCTGTGTTTATCGGCGACGAAATACCGGCCCAGGCTCTGCGTAAGATTGTCGTTGATAGCTATGCCCAGTTCAATCACCCCGAAGTGGCGCCGCTCACTGAGCTCGCAGAGAACGATTTCATGCTGGAGTTGTATCATGGCCCTACCCTGGCATTTAAAGACTTTGCCTTGCAGGTGCTCGGTCGGTTACTCGACTACGTGTTAGTAAAGAACGATCAGCGTGCGGTTATCCTTGGGGCGACATCAGGAGATACCGGTTCGGCAGCCTTAGAAGGCTGTCGGCACTCCAAACAAGTCGATATCTTCATTCTGCATCCACATCAACGAGTATCTGAAGTGCAGCGTAGGCAGATGACTACGGTCGTTGGGGATAACGTGTTTAACTTGGCAGTTGAAGGAAATTTCGATGATTGTCAGAGCATCGTCAAAGCCGCGTTCGCTGATCAGTCCTTTCTGGCTGAAGAGAGTCAGCTAGTCGCCGTGAATTCAATAAACTGGGCGCGGATAATGATGCAGATAGTCTATTATTTCTCAGCGGCACTTAAGGTAGGAGCGCCAGAGCAGGCTGTTTCTTTCTCGGTTCCGACGGGGAATTTCGGCGACATCTATGCGGGCTTTCTCGCCAAGAGCATCGGGCTACCCATCAAGCAGTTGGTTGTAGCCACAAACAGCAACGATATCCTGCACCGTTTCATCAATGGCAATGAATATTCCACTACTGATTTGAATCATACTTTGTCTCCGAGCATGGATATCCTCGTCTCAAGTAACTTCGAGCGCTATCTGTTCGATCTGTTCGATAGAGATGCGGAGTTACTCAAAGAGTTCATGTCGAAACTTAATCAGGAGTCACAGCAGGTGTCGGAAGAGAAGTGGCAGCAGATGCGCGAATGCTTCTCTAGCGCTAGAGTCGATGATGCGCTCACCTGTGAAACTATCGCGAAAGTATTCAATGATACCGGCAAGTTGGTAGATCCTCACACGGCCGTCGGAATACGCGCAGCGAGAGAATGTAATGCGGATCCATCTACGCCGATGATCACCCTGTCGACTGCACACCCCGCTAAGTTCAGCAATGCTATCAATGAAGCTGGACTGGATGCGCCCCAGTTGCCTCCTCACCTAACAGGCCTGTTTGAGAAGGAAGAGCATTACAGTGTCGTGCCAAACGATTTGGCGGCGGTGACAGAATTCGTAACAAAACACTCACATAGTTAGGGCTGAAATGTCACGACTCGTTAAACGTAGAGCGGCAAACATAACACTAAACCTTCCCGATTCTATGCATCCGCTTTTGCGGCGTGTTTACAGCCAGCGCAATATCAAAGATGTCGAAGAACTAGAGCTTGGCTTAGAGAAGCTCATCCCTCCCGAGCAGTTCAAAGGCATCGATGAGGCTGTTCAGTTGTTAATGGATGCATTGCAGCGGCAGCAGCGCGTGCTTATCGTTGCCGATTTCGACGCGGACGGGGCGACGAGTTGCGTTGTAGCTCTAAAGGCTCTCCGGCAATTTGGTTTTCAGCACACCGACTACATCGTTCCCAATCGATTCGATTATGGATACGGCCTAACACCCGAGATAGTCGAGTTGGCAAAGACACGCAACCCTGATCTCATCATTACTGTCGATAATGGCATCTCCAGCATAGAGGGAGTCGCTGCTGCGAAATCTGCGGGAATAAAGACTCTTATCACCGATCACCACCTGCCGGGTGCTACAGCGCCAGATGCAGATGCCATAGTTAATCCGAATCAACATGGATGTAATTTCCCCAGCAAGAGCATCGCCGGTGTAGGTGTTATTTTCTACGTGATGTTGGCTCTGCGGGGGAAGTTGCGGCAAACGAAATGGTTCGAAGAAAATAGACTAACAGAGCCGAAGCTCTCGGATCTGCTAGACCTCCTTGCTTTGGGTACTGTAGCGGACGTAGTCGCACTTGATCGCAATAATCGTATATTAGTAAGCGAAGGCTTAAGAAGAATTCGTGCAGGACGCACTCGCCCGGGCATTACTAGCCTTTTAGAGATTGCGGGCCGCAGTAGCGCTAGACTTACCGCCTCTGACCTCGGCTTCAGCGTCGGTCCTAGATTAAACGCAGCGGGAAGATTGGATGACATGTCCACAGGCATCGAATGCCTGCTGACAGATCATGAAAGTACAGCGTATAAACTCGCCTTACAGCTCGACGGAATGAACAAAGACCGCAAACAGATAGAAGGCGATATGCGCGAGCAAGCCTTCAAATTTTTGCAGGAATTTTCATTGGAGGAGAGTGACCTTCCTGCGGCTCTTTGTATTTATGACGGAAGATGGCATCAGGGAGTTGTGGGCATTCTCGCTTCGCGTGTGAAGGAGAAGTTCAATAGGCCAGTCATTGCCTTCGCAGACGCGAACGATTCAGGCAACGAAATAAAAGGCTCCGCAAGATCCATTAAGGGATTCCATATTCGCGATGCATTGGATGCTGTGGCCAGCAGTAATCCTGGCATGATCAGCAAGTTCGGCGGTCACGCGATGGCCGCGGGCCTCAGTCTTGAGAAGGACAAGCTGCAAGAGTTTACCGAGGCATTCCAGAAACAAGCCGCTCTACTGTTAGATGATGAACTACTTCAAGCGCAGATTTTTAGCGATGGTGTGATAGAACAAAATGACTTCTCTATGGAGACCGCAGCCGAACTAATTGAAGGTGGCCCCTGGGGGCAGGAATTCCCCGAGCCGGTCTTTGATGGTAAGTTCAAAGTAATTCAGCAGCGCAGAGTTGGTGAGAATCACTTAAAGCTAGTGCTAGCGCCCGAAATAGCGCCGCAGCAGACCATAGACGCGATTGCCTTCAACATCGACAAACAAGAATGGCCGGCTCCTGATATGACTGACATAGAGATCGCCTATAGACTCGATATCAACGAGTTCAGAGGAAATCAAACGCTGCAGCTTATGGTGGAACATATAATCGCCTGGCAATAGAATTTTCTTGTCAACTAAGATTAGTTGCATTCAACTATATCCCTCTACAAGAAATGTTTTGGTCAGTATGCTAGGGAAGTATACTTGATAAGTTTGGAGCTCCATGGGGAGTCAGCTGTGCGGAAGCGCCTAGCTAAAGTGAATGACTTAGAGCCAGACCGACACATTACAATCACAAGTTGTGAGAGGGAGCTAGCATGACTTTTTTTACTCGAACGCTTAGCGCGCTGCTATTTGTAGTGTCGCCCCATGTCTTCGCTCAGGCCAACTTGGTTACTAACCTTCCTAAAACCGAATATGGCTATCCTGACCTTCAAGGATATTGGGAGAATCTCCATCAAACACCACTACAAAGACCCAGAGAGCTTGGAGACAAACAGGCATACTCTGAAGACGAAGCTTTTGCGTTGATTGAGCAAGCAAGTGCAGACCTTCGAAAGAGAAGTTTGCCCCTTGATCCAGATCGAGAGCCACCCCAAGGAGGTTTAGTTACTAACCAGGCAGACGATGACTTTGATGATTTTCCCATTGATATAGCGATGATTAACGGCGAATACCGCACGTCTCTAATAATCGATCCGCCTAACGGCCGAATACCCCATGATATTGTTAACCGAGCACAGACGAATGAGTTTTACTTTTATCTCCAAGACAATAACTTGAGATTCGATGGGCCGGAAGCGGCCTACGGTGGTGAGCGTTGTCTTTTCCCCGGTCCACAATTGTCCATGATGTATCAGCGCGGCCTCTCTCCTTATACTCAAATTGTGCAAACCAAAGACTACCTAATGATACTTGGGGAGTATCCGTATCATGCTCGGATCATACGGATTGAAGACGATCACCCGACGAATGGATTTGCCAAATGGATGGGGGATTCGGTGGGCCATTGGGAAAACGAGACTCTCGTAATTCATACAGAGAAGATGCGCAGAGAGCAGTCGTTTCCACCCATATTTTCTACGATACACACGCAGATCACTGAAAGGCTGTCACTTGGCGAAAACGATACCATTCTCTATGAGTACACGGTGACAGATCCGCAATTGTATTTGCAATCGTTTACCGCACAGATCCCTTTTACTCGTATGCAGAACGGGCAGGTAATTTATGAATATGCATGCCATGAAGGCAACTATTCTTTTGTGGGTTCGCTTTCGGGCGCGCGATGGGAAGATGCTCAAAACTAAATTGATAATGATACAAATTAACAAGCAAGCCAAGTTGGATTCGTATAGAGGCATGCCATGTTTCAGAAAATCGATAGTGAGAAACTGAGCATGAGGAAGTTCAAATCGATGGGGCAAGCACAGCGGTTTTTGAGTGCCCATGCAGCTGTGTTCAATTTGTTCAATCTTGGGCGTCATTTGGTATCAGCAGAGAACTATCGATATTCCCGGCCGATAAACCTTTTAATAAAGTCGATCTGCACGGTCTTTAAATGACAGAACGGCTCGTATTTGTTACCTTTTGGCACACAAACTACGATCCCGCTCGCGTATCATCTTTAGCATGATTTGATGGGAGTCAAAATGCGCACTAAATTACATAACTTTCTGATATTTTTAGGTTTTATTCTCGTGGCTGGCGGCGCTCAGGCACAGATGTATAAGACTGATCAGATCGAAGTTGAGCTGGTTTCGGAAACCCGCAATGTGGTTCCCGGCGAAACACTATGGCTCGCTATCCGCCTAGATCCTATCGAACACTGGCATACCTACTGGAAATTTGGCGGCGATAGCGGCGAAGCGACCGAGGCTAACGAGTGGCAATTACCAGCTGGCGCGAGCGTCGGTGACATAGTCTGGCCTATCCCCGAGTGGACTCCGTTCCCTGGCAGCGACCTCGTTACGTTTACCTATGAGCGTGAAGTATTCCTGCCAATTCCTGTAACTGTTCCGGCAGACTACAGTGCTTCGAATTTCGAAATCCACACAAATGTCGACTACCAGGTCTGCTACGAGATCTGCATACCCGGCTCAGCAGAGTTTGATTTGTCGTTACCGGTAGGCAGCACGGCGCAGATTGATGAGAAGTGGCGGCAGGGTTTTGCCGATTCACGTGCTATGACTCCAGTGCTGGCCGATCAGCACAACCTGGAGGCCAACTTCAACAGCTTCGATGGCAAGTTCAATGTCATGGTTGAGGCAGAAGAAAACCTATTCGATGATGTCGATGAGATCTGGTTCTTCCCAGAGCAGCGACGGATCATGAAGTACGCTCCAGTGCGTAAGGTTATGAAAGACGGCAACCGCCTGCAGATTTCTACAGAGCAGCATCGTCGCTTCGATACAGACCTTGCGGAGCTTACTGGGCTTCTCGCTTACATCGACGATGATGGGCGGTGGCACGGTTATGACATCAAGCCTCAATCAGCGAACGTGGCCTGGGACCATAGCATCGAAGTAGAACTCCTCTCGGAGACCACAAACATAGTACCAGGAGAGACAACGTGGCTAGGCTTGCGACTGCAGCCGTCCGAGCACTGGCATACCTACTGGAAGATGGGTGGCGATAGTGGCGAACCTACTAGCGCTAACGAATGGACGGCACCGGAAGGAACGAATATCGGCGAACTGCTGTGGCCAGCGCCCCATTGGCTTCCGTTTTACGACACCGACCTGGTTAACTTCGCCTACGAGCAAGAAGTATTGCACCCCATCGCCGTGACTATTCCAGCGGACTACGAAGGGGATACGGTCGAGCTATCAACTTTGGCTTTCTGGAACGTCTGCGAGCAGATCTGTATTCCTGGAGAGCAGCGGCTGAGTATTACGCTGCCAGTTGCGCAATCTCTTGAGTTAGACGCTGGCAATGCGCAGATCTTTGCGACTGCCAGAGAACAACTCCCAATAACTGATCACGACATCAAATCGATCATCGCCGTTGCCGGTGAGCGAGTGAGTCTCGGATTCGAAGCGCCAGATGCAATTTTTTCTGACTACACTGATGCGTTCTTTTTCCCCGAGCAGCGCCGCATAGTCAAACCCGGCCCGCTTCGAGATGTGAGCATTGCGGGAAACCTGCTGCAGATAACCCACCAACAGCCAAGACGCATGTTGGAAGACCTCACTGCGGTTTACGGAGTTCTTGTTCTAGAAAATGAACAAGGAGAACGCACTGCTTATGATTTCCAGAATCCAGCGGCCGATGCGAACCTAACGACTATCGTACCTCTTGCCGCTGCGAATAATTCAGGCAGTGACGATGGCGGCGGACTACTGCTGTATATGTTATTCGCACTAATGGGCGGTTTTATACTGAATCTAATGCCCTGCGTTTTTCCAGTTCTATCGATGAAGGCACTTAGCTTCGCTAAAAATGCTGGCGAATCCGTGCATAAACAACGCATGGATGGCCTCGCTTATACCGTTGGCGTGATTGCAGCCTTCGTAGCCCTAGCAACAGTTCTCATCGTGCTACGCGCGGGTGGCGAACGCATTGGTTGGGCGTTCCAGTTTCAACAGCCTTGGTTTCTCGCATTTATTGTGTATGTGTTCTTCATGATGGCGCTTAGCCTTTCTGGTGTATTTGAGATCGGTACGGGCCTCATGGGCGCCGGTGGCAGTCTAGCGCAGAAGAAGGGCTACAAGGGTTCGTTCTTCACAGGTGTGCTAGCAACGACTGTGGCGACGCCTTGCACCGCGCCGTTTATGGGTCCGGCGCTCGGCTTCGCACTAACCCAGTCTTGGGTGGTTGCGATGATGGTATTTGTATCGTTAGGTCTAGGCATGGCACTACCAATTCTTGTACTTTCCTATATGCCGTCCCTGACGAAGTACATGCCGAAGCCAGGCGTATGGATGGAAACGTTCAAGCAGTTCATGGCATTCCCTCTGTATCTCTCAGCCCTGTTCTTCCTCTGGGTGCTGGGTAATCAGGTAGGCGTCATGGGAATGTCACTGGTGCTTGGTGTGTGTATCTTGCTCGCCTTCGCAGCCTGGATGTATCAGCGCCGCTTTTCTATGGGCCCGATACTGCGTACGGTTAACTATGCAGCGGGCGCTACGGCGCTAATAGCCGCCATCTATCTGATGCAGACGCCTTTCCTGCAGACAGTCTCAATGGTACAAACAGCGAGTGTGGATGCGGATGGCAACTCTACGCAGAACTACGAAGTCTTCAGCACTGCCCGTCTAGATGAAATACAGGCCGAGGGTCGTCCTGTGTTCGTCAATATGACAGCCGCATGGTGCATTACTTGTCTCGCCAACGAGCAGACTACCCTCAGCACCGAGCGCGTCGAGCAGGCACTGCTAGACAATGACATCACCTACATGAAGGGCGACTGGACGAACGAGGATCCGGAGATCACCGCGGTTCTTGAGCGTTTTAATCGTCCTTCAGTGCCGCTGTATGTCCTTTATCCAGGAGACAGCAGCAAGGAACCGATCATTCTTCCGCAGATTCTTACGCCGGGTATGGTCGCTGACATCTTTGCAAGCATTTAGGGAGACTCCCTAGTTAGTTAATTCGGTACGTTTCGTAAGGCATGCATCGCTCACTTGATTCAATTTCAAATTGAGTGATAATCGCCTTATTGATTTCTCCCTCTAGCCCAACACACCTGCTATGCGAATTTCGCTGCGTTTACTAATTGCTCTAAGCCTGTCAATGATCTCGAATTTCGCGGTTGCCGCAGAGGAAATTGACGCGGCCAGCAAATACTCGGCGGCACACGCTGCTGCCAATAAACTAGCGCGGTTGCATAGCCTGCTCATCAGTCAGGGCGACGATCTAGTCTTCGAGCAGTATTACAACTCACGAGACCCATCGCGCCCAGCAAACATGAAGTCGGCCTCCAAGAGCGTTATCTCGGCGTTGGTAGGAATTGCTATCGACAGGGGAATCATCGATTCAGTAGATGTGAAAGTGGCGGAGTATTTTCCAGAACTAATCGCCGGGAGTGATGACGCCCGGAAGCAGCAGATCACAATAGAGAATCTGCTCACGATGCAATCGGGCCTGGAGACGACGAGCAATAGAAACTATGGCAAGTGGGTTCTCAGTGATAATTGGGTAGAGTTCGCTCTCAATCAGCCGCTGGTGGCGGAGCCTGGAACTCGAATGCTCTATAGCACGGGTAGTACCCATCTCTTGTCGGCTATTGTCACCCAAGCCAGTGGTATGAGTACTAAACAGTTCGCGCAAGAAAACCTAAGTGCTCGACTCGGTTTCTCCATGTCCTATTGGTCGCAGGATCCGCAAGGAATCTATTTCGGCGGCAACGATATGGAGATGACACCACGGCAGATGCTGGAATTTGGCCGCTTGTATTTAAATGAAGGGATCAAAGATAACGAACAGGTAATCTCCAAGGCGTGGGTAGAGGAATCCCACAAACCACGCGCAAGATCGCCGCGAGGGCAGGGCCGTTTTTACGGTTACGGTTGGTGGCTGAGAGATCTCGCCGGCATGCAGATCCCTGTTGCCTGGGGCTATGGTGGGCAGCTCATCTTCGTGGTGAAGGAATTAGACCTGGTCGTCGTTGCTACATCGGAAAGTACGCCAGGCCCGGCTAGGAGAGGGCACCTAGGCAGCCTCTATGAACTAGTCGAAGAACATGTGCTGTTGCCTGCTAGAGTCCAACAGCTAGACAGGCTCTAAGCACGCTCTTCCCGGCGATCGAATACACGTAAAATCTAACTGCAGCAACACGCAGTTATTAGCTCTCTAGAAGGAAAATACTCAGTGAAAATCAACGTGTATCAGGTTGATGCTTTTGCCAATAAACCCTTTGAAGGCAATCCGGCAGCTATCTGCCCGCTAGAGGAGTGGCTACCCGAGCAGGCTATGCAGGCGCTGGCTGCCGAAAATAACTTATCGGAAACGGCATTCTTTGTTCCTGATGGCGATGGTTTTGCACTGCGTTGGTTTACGCCAGCAATCGAAGTAGATCTGTGCGGTCACGCGACTCTCGCCGCAGCCTACGTCCTGTTCGAAGAATTAGACTATCAATCAGAAGAGATTCGTTTTAGCACGAAGTCTGGAACACTGAGTGTGGTGCGTAATGGTGATTCCCTTAGAATGGATTTTCCTGCGCAGCAACCACTTCCTTTCGAGTTGCCGGTGCAGTTGGTTGAGGCGTTTGCGACGACTCCGGAAGACTGCTTGAAGTTTGACGACATTATTGCTGTTTTTTCATCGGAGGAAATGGTGCGAAACGCCGATCCCAATATGTCGCTATTGGCACAGCTGGACTGCCGGGGAATCATCATCACTGCCGAGTCTGCGGAGTATGATTTCATCGCAAGGTGGTTCGGTCCCAGAACGGGAATAAAAGAAGATCCTGTTACTGGCTCCGCGTTTACGCAGCTTGTGCCTTACTGGGCGAGTCGCCTTGGCAAAACTGAATTCCGAGTGAAGCAAGTTTCCCAGCGCGGCGGTGAGTTGACTTGTGAGCTAGTGGGAAATCGAGTATTGATCTCTGGCAGGGCAGTTCTGTTCATGCGCGGCGTTATCGAAATAGAATTTTAGTTGATTCGATAGGGCATGACTACCTCGCTAGAGCGCGGGGTAGTATTCGATTTTTAGTTTGTTCATTTCGATCACATCGCCATTCTTAAGTGGCAGATTTGTAATCTGCCGTCCATATACATACGCGCCGTTAGTACTGTCTAAGTCTTCTAAAAAAGAATTGTCAAAAATGGTGAGAAGTTTTGCGTGGTGACCACTGACGGCAAGGTTGTCGATGCGAATGTCATTATCATCCTTGGGGCCGATAGTCATAATCTCTTTATCGAGAACGAAATCGTCCAATCGATTTGAGTTAAAACTGAATTATAATTTGTCTGGTATGATGATTCTTGTATTCTTGCGTTCACTCTTCTGTTAGGTCTGCATAAGAATGACAGAAATATTGTCTTTGCCGCCATTCTGGTTTGCTAGTGCAATCAACTTCTTAGCGGCCAAATCTAGGTCGGCAATGTTCTCATTGATCGTTTCAGCTATCTGCCAATCAGAAACCATATCGGTCAAACCATCGGAACAAAGCAGCAATAGATCGTAGGGCAACAGCGGTACTTCTGCTGTGTCTACATCAACGTCTGACTTCGTTCCCATTGATCTGGTGACTACGTGCCTGACGTTTGCTCCGCGCGCTTCTCTCTCGGTATAGAAGCCGCGATCGATTAGATCTTGAATCAAGCTGTGATCCTTGGTTAGGCGTTTCACTTCTCGGTTGCGGTAGAGATAGAGCCTAGAGTCGCCTACATGGCCTACGTAGATCTGAGACCCAACGACCAGTGTGGCAACTATTGTCGTGCCCATGCCCATATAGGCTTCTTCCTCTTGCTGGGCGCGGAATATCTCTGTATTGCTTGAAGAAATTGTATTGGAGATAAATTCCAATAACTGAGAACCAGTTATCGATACAGAAGTTTCCTGCAAAACGAGTTTTTGCAGCTTGTCTAGCACAAATTTGACGGTCATATGGGCTGCGACCTCTCCGGCCTTGTGCCCGCCCATGCCATCGGCGAGAACCGCTATGCCAAGCCCCTGGTCGAAGCCGATATGATCCTGGTTATAATCTCGGCGCCTTCCCGTATCTGTATATCCAGCAATTTTGAGTCGTGTCTGTGCCTCGGGCATCAATTTGTCCTGAGTTCTGCAATCCGGTTAATCAGCATATTGTAAGCTTTTGGTAGGCTCTGGTTGATCTTTTCCTGCCCATCAAAAAGAGTGAGATATTGTACAAAAATCAGTAACAACAGTCCGAATAAAAACCCAATTCGGGCACTTATCGGTGATTTATACTGCTTTTCAGATGCTGAAGGCGTAGCTTTTTGCGTGTCGGCCATACGTCCTTTTCTATTCCGGCCATTTCGTTTACGCGAAGGGCCTTCGTCCGAGAAGGTTTTGTGATGCTTGTCCTGGATATGTTGTCAAAATAACTCGACAGCTCTCTGTAAATTGTCGCCTTCTCGATTCTCTGGAATAGTCGATATCATGTTCGCGATGAGCTATTGGGTGTCATCAGGGAGCTTAGTAAATGATTTTCTAACGACAAAGCCGGTGTCTCTCCTCTTTATCGCGGCTCAGGTCATTTATTAAGAGTTTGATTGTTACCGGCCTCTGGAGGGGCTCTTTAATGCCTCTATAGACATATGCCATAACGCCTTCGCCGATTTTCAGTAGCTTTGAATACCCATCTAATCACACCAGTTTCCCTACTTTTTCTGACTACATGCACTTGATTGCTGTGTGATCTCTAGCCTAATGAGGGTGGGGTCATAAAAATGTGATATTCTTCGCAAAATCACGGTGTTAGAAAGCCAGTCCGAGACCGCGTGCAAGGAATCTACTTCAGATGAAAATGCCAAGTTTTGCTATTTCCACCTTCGCTGTCGTTCTGGTCCTGTACCTCCTGATCGTCGGGGAGGCATTGTTGCTCCCGCTCGTTATCGCCATTGCTCTATGGTATTTGATTAACACCCTCGCGGCGGTATTCGCGAAAATCCAAATTGGTCAGTTTCAGTTCCCTAGTATTGTTTGCCGCCTGGCATCCATATTCACCTTCGTCTTGCTCATCTGGGGCCTGATAAATTTCTTAGGTGGCCGCGCGGATGATGTGATGCAGGTCATTCCCATTTATCAGGAAAACCTCACAGAGCGTTTCCAGAATCTTCCGCTCGTTGTCGTGTCTATTTTTCAAGATCAATTGATCACAGATTGGATAAATCTGCCTGCTTACGCGACATCTGTAGCTTCATCTTTCGCCGGTATTTTGGCGAGTGGCGGCCTGATCATGATCTACGTTCTATTTTTGTTCCTTGAGCAGGGCAATGTCGATCAGAAGATTGCGGCGCTATTCAGTACTTCTGGGTCGGAAGATGACGTTCGCAAGATTATCAGTAGGATCCGCAATGACATTCAAAAATACATCAGCATCAAGATGTTCACCAGTTCCATGACTGGCTTGCTTAGCTATACTTTTCTACGCATCGTGGAAGTCGATTTCGCCGGAGTCTGGGGCCTGCTTATCTTCTTGTTAAATTTTATCCCGACTGTCGGCTCTATAATCGCCACTATCTTTCCTGCGATGATCGCGCTCGCGCAATCCGATGGCTACACCTTATTCATTCTGGTTCTGGCAGGTATCGGTGTGCTGCAGATCTGTATCGGCAATATTCTCGAGCCACGGCTAATGGGAAACTCGTTTAACCTAAGTCCAATTGTGATCCTGCTCAATCTGGGACTATGGCAGTACATTTGGGGAATTCCCGGTATGTTTCTCTGTGTTCCTTTCCTAATTATCCTAACGATTATTCTTAGTCACTTTCCGCGAACCCGTCCAATTGCGATTATTCTTTCCAGTGACGGTAGGTTGCGCGTTCCCGAAGACGCTGTGTTCGAGCAATTTAATAGGGGTCCCGGCGGCACTGATCTATTGCCTCCTAGTCAGGATAGCGACAAAGACTGAGTTCTAACGCGGCTCCAAAATATTTGCTTCTGCGAAAAAACCCTGCAATATCCGCGTATTACGCGCTATAATCCTCTGCTTTTTTACACTTAGCTTGCCTCTCGTGGGGCCCGACTCGAAATTCAGATTCAATTATTAGATTTAACGATGAGATTCAACGATGACTAGCGCAGAGATTAGACAGCAGTTTTTGGACTTTTTTGCCAGCAGGGGACATCAAATTGTTCCTAGCAGCTCGCTCGTGCCCGGCAATGATCCAACTCTGTTGTTTACCAATGCAGGAATGGTGCAATTTAAGGACACTTTCCTCGGTGATGAGCAGCGTGACTACAATCGTGCGACTAGTTCACAGCGCTGCGTCCGCGCAGGCGGTAAGCATAATGATTTGGAAAACGTGGGCTACACAGCTAGGCATCACACATTTTTCGAGATGCTGGGCAATTTCTCCTTCGGTGACTACTTCAAGCGTGACGCCATTAAATATGCTTGGGAATTCCTAACAGTCGAATTGGGGCTACCGGCAGAGAAACTTTGGATTACCGTATTTGCAGACGATGCCGAGGCGGAAGCAATCTGGCTAGAGGAAATAAAGATCGACCCGAGTCGGTTTTCGCGTCTAGGTGAGAAAGACAATTTTTGGTCAATGGGAGATACCGGTCCCTGCGGTCCCTGTTCGGAAATATTTTATGACCACGGCGATGACGTGCCCGGTGGCCCGCCAGGAAGTCCCGATGAAGATGGCGATCGCTACATAGAGATCTGGAATCTCGTTTTCATGCAGTACGAGAGAAAAGCGGATGGTTCTATGATCCCGCTACCCAAGCCTTCTGTTGACACAGGGGCGGGTCTCGAACGCGTAGCAGCTGTTATGCAGAATGTGCACAGTAACTATGAGATCGATCTGTTTCAGAATTTACTAAAAGCGATCTCTATAATCACTGGTGTGAGCGATCTCAATAATAATTCTCTAAAAGTTATAGCAGACCATATACGGTCTTGCTCATTCTTAATTGTGGATGGCATTCTTCCTTCAAACGAGGGAAGAGGTTATGTTCTGCGCAGAATCATTCGGCGTGCTGTCCGACATGGGTACCAGCTCGGCGTGAAAGATGTCTTCTTCTATAAGATCGTTGTCGCTCTGGTTGAAGTCATGGGAGAGGCCTACCCCGAGCTTGCGCAGAAGCAGCAGATTGTCGAGAAGGCTTTGAAAGCAGAGGAAGAACAATTTGCGCGCACCTTAGAAAATGGCATGTCCATTCTAGAGAAGGCGATAGCGGAATTAGATGGGAAAACCATTCCCGGCGAGACAGTATTTCGCCTTTACGATACCTATGGCTTTCCTGTAGATCTTACAGCGGATGTCGCACGAGAACATGATCTATCACTTGACATGGATGGCTTCGAGGCGGCCATGTCAGTACAGAAAGAGCAGGCCCGCGCGGCGAGTAATTTTGGCTCAGTAGCGAAGCTTGAGATTGCCAGCAGTGAGGCTACAGATTTTGTTGGTTATGAAAAACTGCAGGGGACATCGAAGCTGCTAGCCATTTTTGCCGACTCGAAACAGATAGAGAGCGCGAGCGAAGGCGATGAGGTGCTATTGCTTCTCGATAGTACTCCGTTCTATGGAGAGTCCGGTGGTCAGGTTGGCGACACCGGTATGCTCACGAGTGAAAATGCCTCGTTCGAAGTGCTGGATACGCAGAAACAAGGCGATGCCTTCGTGCATAGAGGCGTACTACGCAGCGGTGCACTGCGCATGGGCGAAAAGCTTATGGCATCAGTAGCTGCTCAGGCGCGTGCTGCCATTACTTTGAACCACAGCGCTACGCATCTGATGAATGCGGCGCTAAGAAGCGTACTTGGCGAACATGTTCTGCAGAAGGGCTCGCTCGTCGATGCCGATAGGCTGCGCTTCGATTTCTCACATACCGCACCGGTATCAAATGAAGAGCTGAGAAACATCGAGAATCAAGTTAACGAAGAGATATTAAAAAACTCATCTGTGGGTAAGGAAGTTTTGCCTATCGAGAAGGCGCAAGAGAAGGGTGCGCTGGCACTGTTCGGCGAGAAGTACTCAGATGAAGTACGAGTCGTCACCATGGGTGGCGACTATTCGGTTGAATTCTGCGGCGGCACGCATGTACAGCGCACGGGTGATATTGGACTATTTAAGATTGTTTCTGAGACAGGTATCTCCTCCGGGGTACGCCGCGTAGAGGCTGTTACCGGCAGAGGCGCACTAGCACTCATCGAGAAAGAAGAGCAGACGTTGAGAAAGGTTTGTGAAATCGTAAAGTCGAATAGCGACGACGTGCTCGACAAGGTTCAGGCGCTTGCAAACAATACCAAGGCCTTGGAGAAACAGCTCGAGCAAATGAAGTCGAAGATGGCATCGAGTGCGGGTAGTGACCTTGCTTCTCAGGCAGAGGAAATCGCCGGCGTTAAGGTGTTAGTCGCTGTGGTGGAGGGTTTTAATCCGAAGACACTGCGTGACACGGCAGACCAATTAAAGAACAAGCTGGGTAGCGCTGTTGTTGTCTTGATGTCCGGGGCAGAAGGCAAGGTGAGTATCGTTGCTGGCGTTAGCAAAGACGTAGTAGGTAAAGTAAAGGCTGGCGACTTGGCGAACATGGTTGCCGTTCAGGTTGGCGGTAAGGGCGGGGGTCGTCCCGATATGGCTATGGCTGGCGGCAGTGATGTTCCGGCCATGCCAGCGGCTGCAGCGAGTGTTAAACCTTGGCTAGAAGAAAGATTGTAGGACCAGCGCGCTGGGTGCTGAAGCCTCGTTTGTGGAAGAGTATAGGAAAGGAATTGGAATAGTTTGTTATGGCGTTGATTGTTCAAAAATTTGGCGGCACATCCGTAGGCTCTGTCGAGCGGATCGAAGCCGTGGCAGACAAGATCGTTGGCTTTCGCAAACGTGGCGACGATGTCGTGGTTGTTGTTTCGGCAATGAGCGGAGAAACTAATCGCTTAATGACGTTGGCTAAAGACATCATGGACTATCCGACTCCTCGAGAGATGGATGTACTGTTGTCTACCGGCGAGCAGGTCACTATCGCCCTGTTGAGCATGGCGTTGGAAAAGCGCGGCTTTAGCGCGCGTTCTTTTACTGGCACTCAGGTAAAAATCTTAACCTGCAATACACATATGAAGGCGAGGATTCGTGAGATAGACGGTACGCGTATTCATGCACAGTTAGAGCAGGGAAATGTTGTCGTAGTTGCCGGTTTTCAGGGCACGGATGAACACGGCAATATTACAACACTCGGTCGAGGTGGCTCAGACACCACCGCAGTAGCCCTAGCTGCAGCCTTGGAAGCGGACGAATGTCAGATATATACGGACGTAAAGGGTGTTTACACGACTGATCCGAGAGTTGTGGATGATGCTAGGTTGCTTAGTAGTATTACTTTCGAAGAGATGTTGGAACTCGCAAGCTTGGGTGCCAAGGTCCTGCAGATTCGCGCAGTTGAATTTGCGGGAAAATATAAGGTGCCGCTACGAGTGTTATCAAGTTTTGAAGAGGGTCCAGGTACCCTGATCAGTTTAGAGGGAGACGAAAAAATGGAAGACCCGACTATTGCTGGAATCGCTTTTGAGCGAGATGAAGCGAAGCTCACCATTGCTGGAGTTCCCGATGTGCCGGGCGTGGCCTATCAAGTAATCGGCCCAGTCAGCGCTGCTGGCATTGAAGTCGATGTGATCGTGCAAAACGCGGCGGAAGATGGAACGAACGATATAACATTTACTGTTAAACGCGGTGAATGTGATAGAGCCAAGAAAATTCTCGACGATTTGAAAGCCTCGCTGAAAGCACGCGAAGTGCTCGTTGACCGAAAGGTCGGAAAGGTGTCAGTAGTGGGTGTGGGCATGCGTTCACACGCGGGCATAGCCAGCAAGACGTTTAAGGCTTTGGCAGATGAGAGCATCAACATTCAAATTATTACGACTTCGGAGATCAAAATCTCTGTGGTAATAGAGGAGAAATACCTCGAATTAGCGGTCCGCGCCTTACATAGTGCCTTCGAACTTGGCGATCCCGACTACAATAAGAGCGGCGATTCGTAGGTCTGAACCCGCCGGGCTAACAAATTTGGCTGAATTAGTTGGCATGCACCTCATTAAGGCAGATACTTATGGTTAATCGCGTTGTAACTCACTGAATTGGTGAATTTTGAGGTAGTGGCTGAGAGCGTTGCTAGTCGGATGCTGGGTGTATAAGAGACCTCGCTCAAAACCTCATGAAATAAATCACGATATTCTATTGTTATCGGATATAGCAGTTAGGCAGTTTTATTGATTGGCACGCTGCAATAGTAACTACGGGAAATACAAAGGATTGAGTTAAAGGAGGATTACAATGTTAATACTGACCCGCCGAATAGGCGAAACATTGATGATCGGAGACGAAGTCACGGTGACCGTCTTGGGAGTAAAGGGAAATCAGGTAAGGATTGGCGTGAACGCTCCAAAAGAAGTATCGGTGCATCGCGAAGAGATTTATCAGCGGATTCAGAAAGAGAAGGATGGGGATGTTGATGATGATAGTAACGAGGGGAGTGAAGAGTAGGATAGTTTGCTTTCTTGGGCTGAATAGAGAATTTTATGAAACCAGCGGTTAGCTGGTTTTTTTTGGCTGAAATTTGTGATTATTGACCTGTTTAGCTATCTATTAGATGTAGCTCTGCGCCTCCTTTTTCAATAAAAACTTGCTTGAATGAAAGTCGAAGTAAAAAAGTTAAGGG
>JAPKAI010000183.1 GCA_028825335.1 Gammaproteobacteria bacterium
CTATATAAATCAATGACTTATAAAACAATAGGTCCTATACATACCGACTTACATGCCATTAGAATTTGTATGAAGCTGTAGTTCGCTTTACCAAAACCAAGCAAACCAACCCTAAATCCCCCTATATGTTAAGCCTTCTGGCACAAATGGATGATCGCGGACGCTGGGTTGTTGCAACGGATGCCGTCTGGAGGCTAGGTGCTGCGGTTGGCGGTATGATGGTGAAACTGGCGGCTATAATATGCTCGCTGCCCTCGCACCAATTACCGGTTTTGTTTTTTGTTGATACTAGTGCAGGCCCTACACGAGTTTAATGCAAGCCAGAAGCAGGTAAGCGACTAAATCCATCTATCTGTCATCTGTTTGCCGTTATTTATCGACCGTCAGCGATGGCAGATACTCGGTTTGCTGCCCAGATTTCGGCGAAATCCTCCCAGTTGAGTCTCGCGTGGTTACTGCCCGCGTTAACATCCCTCCAGAATCTTTGTAATGGCTCACTGTCGTGTAATGCGCTGCCACCGCTGACAGAAAACAGTGTATCCACCGCCCGCCGGCACGCCTGAGCTGCCCATGCGGTATCGCGCATGATTCGCAAAGTTGTAGCGCCGTCGGGCCCGCCTCCGTTTGCATGGGCGTAATCGATCTCATCTGCAGCAGCTTCCACCATCAATCGTGCGGTGCGCACATCTGTGCTTGCTTCTGCGAGCCGGAGTAAGGCGATTGATTGATCCTTTTGTTTGTTTCGCATTGCGGTTACCCGGGTTGTCAATCTTTCTTCGAAGCGGGTCACAGCAGCCTCGGCGCCGCCGAGCACGGGTCCTACGATAATAAGTACCGCGAGTGCACCATGAGGTGCAACGGATTTGCTAAATGGCATCGCACAATCCGCATAGGTTGTTGATCCGAAGGCCTTAACATCCTTACTGCCCGTCCCCCTGAGTCCAACTACTTGCCAGGTATCAACGATCTCACAATGCGACTTCGGGACAGCAAACAGCCAAGGTTCTGGACCATTGCCCTCATCGAGCATCGCGCCTAGCAGTAGCCAAGCAGCATGATCACAGCCCGACGCGAATCGCCAATGACCGGTAAGCTCAAAACCTTGCTCAACTCGACGCGCAGTTCCGGCAGGGTCGATGGAGGCTGAGACAAGTACTGTGGGGTCGTCCCCCCATATGCGTTGTTGGCACTGGTCAGGAAAATCTCCTAACACAAAATTGTGTCCGCCCCAGACAAAATTACACCAACCTGAGGAAACGCAACCCTTTGCTAGCTCAGCGCAAGCATCAATAAAGCAACGAATCGTCGCTTCGCCACCGCCATATTTCACGGGTTGCAACAAACGAGTCAAACCGGCTGCAATAATCTGGTCGCGTATCGCCGGAAGCACCTGCCTTGCTTGTTCGGTTTCTGTGGCGGCCGCGGCTAGCGTCTTCGAAAGTAAGCGTGCGGCATCGATTTTAGTGAGATCGTACTTCATAGGGAAACCGGATTGAACTGGGCCTTAGCCTGTAATGTCGACTAGTTGTGTTGTCTTATCTTATTCTTATTCAGGTGGTGCTGGAAACTGCTCGACCAACTCGGTCGGGTCAATGCGCCGTCTAGCGAGTAGTGTCGTTCGATCTTCCCCTGCTCTGTAGCGTCCGATCAGCTCTACAGCGTCGAACTTTACGCCAATCGGATTGATAGTAAAGTCACTTTGCTCGAACCACTCATTGACCTCGTCGTTGTTCTCAAAGATATCTATTTGGAGTTCGACCTGATTATCGTCAGGATCTCGATAGTACATCGAAAGTGTCGGCCCATGATTGATGGTCCAATAGGGCATGATTTCTATCGCCGCCAATCTTTCGTAGGTCGCAAATAGGTCATCCAGAGACCCATAGGTGAATGCGCAATGCTCTACACCCGCGGACTGAAATGGACGTTTTTCCAAATTTGGCATATTTGCAATAGCGATTCGATGGTGTTCATCGTCGTAGGTTAAAAAAGTCACAACCGGTGTGGCGGTCATGGTTTCTGCCTCCAATACCGTCTTGTACCAGTCGATCATCTCGTCGAAACGTGATGTCTTATAGACAATATGGGCAAGTTTGACGGGGGAAATTTTCCCTCGTTGTTTAGCTGTTTTTGGAATCGCTGATTGATCAGACATAATAATTATCCGTTGCACCAATGAGGATAGGAATTATAACAGGGCTTTTCGATCAAAAGTCTGAGTATCGAATCAGATCGGTTGCCTGCTTGTTTTATGAAAGAGTGGAG
>JAPKAI010000103.1 GCA_028825335.1 Gammaproteobacteria bacterium
CCACACAAACAGCCACGGAAATCGCCATGCAACGCTCACCACAAGAGCCATATGCAGCACCCATCAACGCATTTACCGCGTTATCCAAGTCTGCATCGGGCATGATGACGGCGTGATTTTTGGCGCCACCCAACGCCTGCACACGCTTTCCTGCCTTGCTCGCTCGCTGATAGATTGATTCTGCGATCGGCGTGGAGCCAACAAAGCTCACTGCCTGTATACGCGGATCATCCAATATCAACTCCACCACGCGCCTATCTCCATTAACCACATTGAAGACGCCATCTGGCAACCCCGCCTCGGTAAACAGCTTCGCCAGCAACAGTGAAGCACTGGGATCTCGCTCCGACGGCTTGAGAATAAACGTATTGCCGCAGGCAATCGCCATGGGGAACATCCACATGGGAACCATGGCGGGGAAATTAAAAGGGGTGATACCCGCCACGATACCTAACGCCTGAAATTCTGACCAGCTATCTATATCGGGTCCTGCATTCTTGGAATGCTCACCCTTGAGTAGCTCAGAAATGCCGCAGGCGTATTCAACAACTTCGATTCCCCGAATAATCTCGCCTCGAGCATCATCCAATACCTTGCCGTGCTCGGCGGTGATCACCTGACAGATCTCATCAATGTTCGCCTCTAACAGCTGTTTAAAACGAAAGAGTATCTGCGCGCGCTTTTGCGGCGGAGTGTTGCGCCAGGCTGCGAAGGCGGAGCTAGCCGCGGCGATCGCCTCTTCTAGTTGATGCTGCGCAGCACAGGCTAGCTTTTTAGCCAGCTTACCCGTTGCCGGATTATAGATATCGAGCGTCTCGACACTACCGTCTTTCACTCGACCGTTGATGTAATGTCCTAGTGTCTCAATCGCTTCAATTGAACTCATGCAATGACTCTCCTACTGCATTAATTAGATCATCGATCTGCTTCTCGTCGACGATGAACGGTGGCGCCAATTGAATTGTGTCCCCGCCCCATCGCACATAGAAGCCCTTCTCTAGACATTTCAGCCCGACTTCGAATGGACGACGCAATGGCTCACCGGGGTAATGCTCCAGTGAAATACCTGCAGACAATCCGTAGTTGCGAATGTCTGTCACAAAAGGGCTACCTTTCAACGAATGTACCGCAGCCTCAAACTTAGAAGACATGCTCTTCACATTGTCAATCAACTTCTCATCGACCAATACATCTAGTGCAGCTATACCTGCGGCACAGGCGACAGGATGTGCGGAGTAGGTATAACCATGGGGAAATTCAACCATATAGTCTGGGCCGCCGTTATCCATGAAAGTGTCATACAGTTCAGACCCAACTACTACAGCGCCTAATGGAATAGTGCCGTTGGTAATCTGCTTAGCAAGAGTCATGATGTCCGGTGTCACTCCGAACTCTTCTGCGCCGGTCATTGAACCCATTCTACCGAAGCCGGTGATAACCTCATCGAAAATCAATAGCAGGTCGTGCTTGTCGCAAATCTCACGCAGTCGATTCAAGTAGCCAACCGGAGGCGGCAAGACACCTGCGGTGCCCGACAAGGGTTCGACAATAACTGCGGCAATGTTGGAGGCATCATGCAGCTGCACCAACTGCTCTAATTCATCAGCAAGGTGCGCTCCCACTGCGGGCATACCTCGACTAAATTTATTTTCATCCAGCAAGGTGTCACACATGTGATCTGCATCCACAGACTGACCGAACATTTTGCGGTTGAATCCAATGCCACCCACACCAACACCGCCATAGTTAACGCCATGGTAGCCCTTAATTCGGCCTATAAACTTAGACTTCCCTGGCTGGCCTTTGCTGCGCCAATAACCGCGCGCCATCTTCAATGCGGTATCTATTGTTTCAGATCCAGAGTCTGTAAAGAATACATGATCTAATTTTGAAGGAGTCAGCTCTACCACTTTATTCGCAAGTTCGAATGAAAGCTCATGCCCATATTGAAAACCTGGCGAGTAATCCAAGCTGGACATCTGAGCACTTACAGCGGCGGTAATTTCTTCGCGGCCATGGCCTAGACCACAGGTCCACAGACCGGAAAGACCATCGAATATCTTCCTGCCGTCTGCATCAAGATAGTACGCACCTTTAGCAGAGGCCATCATTCTTGGATGGTCTTTGAATTGTCGATTGCCGGTAAACGGCATCCAGTGTGCTTCGAGTTGTTCTCTACTCAGGGTCACGGAGATCCTCCTTCCTTCATTCATTTAATATAAATTTGGACTAGTTATTAACTATCGGCTCCACTTGCTTAGCCTCGATGCCGCCCAGACCATGCCCTATGCTATCTAGGTCAGCCTGATACTGTGCGGCCAATTCATCATCAGGCCAA
The DNA here is from genome assembly GCA_028825335.1 of Gammaproteobacteria bacterium. Lineage (GTDB taxonomy): Bacteria > Pseudomonadota > Gammaproteobacteria > Pseudomonadales > Pseudohongiellaceae > UBA9145. The sequence goes on from JAPKAI010000103.1 coordinate 2,339, forward strand.
ACAATGGTGACGATATAGCCAACTATCAACGCAGAAAGAAACGATGGCGGCATTGTTTCTAGCGCGACAAAAATAGGCCCAATGAACTCCATATCCTGAATGACAAACTTACAAATCATCGTCATGGAGAAACCGGCAATCATTGAGGCAATCGCTGCCCTCTCCGTGAATCGAGTCCAGAAGAGTGACATAAGCATCATCGGGCAGAACGTAGCCGCTATTCCCGCCCAACCGAAAATAACGAACCAGAATATAGTTCGCTCTGGTGACGCGATCGAAACTGTAATGGCTAGACCGAGGGAGAGAATGGCAAATACAATTGTTATGACGCGGCATAACCTTGCCGCCTGCGAATCGGTCAAGTCTGGATTGACGATTTTCGCATACAGATCGTGAGTCACAGACCCAGCCGCCATAACCAGCAACGATGATACGGTGGACATAATCGCAGACAAAACCGCAGCAACATATAAGCCTACTATTAGCGGTGGAAATGTAAATTCGACTAACTCAGAAAGTACATTCTGCGCGCCATTGCCTAACACCGTATCGGGCTCGACACCTTGTGTAGTGAATATATAACGGCCTAATACACCGATACTAACGGCAGAGAAATCCACCAGAAGTGTAAACAACATGGCGACCCACTTGCCGCGATTAATTTGGTCTTCGCTGCGAATTGCGATGAGCCTGGCAAACACTTGCGGCGAGCCGAGAAAGCCAAGGCCGATTAACATCATGCCGACCACTGCTGCTACGTTCATCAGCGTGAAGCCTCCCGCTCCCCATATACTGACCAGCCCGGGCTCTATCGCATAGAGACCGTCATAAATAGAACCGCTATTGAACAACGAGAGGTAGGCCACTGCTGGCAACAGCATGAGACACACCAGCATCATGGCTCCCTGAAACATATCGGTCCAAGCTGCAGCAAGAAAACCTCCAGCGATGCAATAGGTAGCAACCACCACGAAACCGACTACTGCGCCGGTGTGATAATTCCAACCGAGAAAGCTCTCGAAGGCGGAGCCGGTCGCGTCGATTTGCGCCGATATATATATTAGTACGAAGATTGAAAGCGCAACTGAGGAAACTAGTCGCAGCACATTAGTCTTGGACTTGAAACGACTGCCCATATAGTCGATCACTGTGATCGAATCGTATTTATCGGTAAGACGCTTAAAGCGATTCGCCATAAAGAACCAGGCGACACCTACACCGAACAGTTCTCCGACCACTACCCAATAGGTACTGAAGCCGAGCATCGCGCCCATGCCTGTGAGGCCCAGCAATAGCCATGCGGATTCGCCCGTTGCCTGTGCAGAAAAGGCGGCAACCCAGAAGCTGAGAGACTTGCCGCCAACCACGAAGTCACGCATGCTTTTGACGCGTTTTGACGCGCGATACCCCAGAAATATCAATATTCCGAAGTAGATGATAATCATCGAGTATTTCTCGACCATGGAATTCCTCTGTCGATCTTCGCTGCATGAGTGTTAGGTCGATAATACCTTCCAGCACAGCAAGTTACACCATTCGATAGCAGGTTTTTCGGCTCAATCGAAGAAGGTCAGCAACATCTGGATATTGCAGCGCGCATAGGGAGATGGCTCGCCTACGATCCGCTTGAAACCAAGCTTCTTGTATAAATTTATTGCCGGCGTAAGTTTGGTGTTGCTCTCGAGAAATACCTCTCGAAAATTTAACTCTCGAGCCTTATCAACACAGCGCTGGCCTAATAAGTAGCCGATGCCCTTACCCTTAACACTGTCATCCACTGCCATCTTCGCTAACTCTGCGCGACTAGCGTCATGGCGAATCAACGCGCAGGTACCCACCACGCTACTCTTATATGTGGCGATCACAATGTAGCCACCCTTCGCGATTATGTGTTTTTCCGGGTCTTCGAGCATTGCCGAGTCGGACTCTTCAACTTCGAAATGCTTGTTGATCCACTCGTAGTTTAGATCACGAAAAGTTGTGGCATGCTCGACCCTGTATTCGATCAACTCAATATTTTCTCTGTCCCTGTTCAAATATTTATCTCTCACTCGGGAGAAGAGGTCTTTTTCTTCCAGAAGGTATTCGACCTCCGAAATAGCCTCCCAGACATTATGCTGGCATTGGCCTAGCAGTTCGTCGACCACTGCCTCCATGTCACCGGTCTGGCGATCAAACAAAGGGAGAAGTGAGCGCCCCTTATCCGTAAGACAAACTTGGTTAACTCGTGCATCGCCAGCCAATTTCTCACTCTTGAGAATCCCTGCAGCAGTCATCTCCTTCGCTATCTTGCTGACGGACGCATGGGAGTGACCGATTGCTTCAGCGATAACCGTAATTGGCAGGCAGCTTCCCGATTTCAGCATGTAAAAAACGGGGAACCATTTCGGATCGAGGTCTACTTCATACAGTTCATAAACCCTAGCCACCTGTTCTGCGAGCATCTCACTCAGTTGTTTGAGGCGACTTCCTAAGGCTATTTTCACTTTATTCTCATAGAGTTGCAGCATAGTTACACCTATTATGTAATTAGTTACGTAACTAATTTCGTAATATAAGTGTAGTTCTACCGGCAATATTTTGCAACGATCTCGGGCCGGGAAATTCGAATAGTCTCGAGGGCACTCAGATAAGCTTTCTCTTCGATAGTACAAGGACTATAGTTAGTCAGCAGTTGCACAAAGCTTACTTCGCTAGCAAAAACCTTCTTCAATGATTAGGGGCCCGCATGACCAAGTACACTAAAACTCCTGGCAACTCTCGCAAGTTCTCTCGACGAAAATTCATCGCCTCTAGCAGCGCGCTAGCGGCAGTTGGTATTGGACTTCCAACTCAGTCTGCATTGGCTGCCGCTGCACCAGAACCTCTGCAGTCAGCTGCTCCTGACTATGTCGTGTTAAATGCACGCGTAATCACGGTAGATAGCAATCAACCCATGGCCGAAGCGTTCGCCGTAAAAGGCGATCGCTTTACTGCAGTAGGCTCTAGTGCAGACATCAGAAATCTGGCGACTTCGAGAACAGAAATTATCGATGCTGAAGGCATGACAGTTACGCCTGGATTTATAGATGCGCACACTCATGCCTCGGGCGCGGGCGTGAACGAACTAGTGCAGGTCAATGTCGATATGCGCTCCATCGCTGAAATAAAGGGCGCACTGCGACAACGAGCGGATGCAACGCCCGATGGTGAGTGGGTAAGAGGTTTCAAATATGACGATACTAAACTCGCCGAAGGTCGCCCGCTAAACCGATTCGACATTGACGAAGTAGCTCCAAACAACCCAGTGGTGGTCGGCCATCGTGGCGGTCACACAGGTGTCTATAACAGCATGGCCCTGGCGCTGGCTGGTATTACCGCAGAGACTCCCGATCCTGATGATGGCCGTTTCTATAGAGATTCCAATGGTGTGCTAACTGGGCTCGTAGCGGAACGAGCCCGAGACGTATTCAGAGGAATGATTCCTTCCACCTCTACCAGAGAACAGCGCCGCGATGGCGTTAAGCTGATATCTGAATTGATGACCAAAGCCGGCCTAACCTCGGTGCAACAAACCGGCGGCGCTCGCAACGATATGATCGCGTTTCAGGATGCGCGCGACGCGGGCGATATGCGTTTCCGCGTGTGTCTATTCCCACGCGGCCAGCTCTTCGAGGACTTAGTCAACGCTGGCGTGCGCACCGGTTTCGGCGATGAAGTGTTTCGTATAGGTGCGGTTAAATTCATGGCAGACGGTTCCGCATCGGAGCGCACCATGCGCATGAGCACTCCCTATGTGGGTCGCCCAGATGACTACGGTATTCTCACCATGTCGCAGCAAGAAATTCATGAGGCGGTTGAGAACGCACATCGCAATGGTTTTCAGATAGGCATACACGCCAATGGCGATGTCACCATAGACATGGTGTTGAATGCCTACGAGAGAGTGCAGTCGCTGTGGCCTCGACCTGATGCGAGACATCGCATCGAACACTGCTCTCTAGTGAACCCTTCTATTTTACGACGCATTAAGGCTGCGGGCGTCATCCCGGCACCGTTCTATACCTACGTGCATTATCACGGCAACAAATGGGTGGAGTACGGACAGGACAAGATGGCTTGGATGTTTGCGCACAAGTCATTTCTTGACTATGACATTCCAGTCGCCCCTGCCTCGGACTACACGCCAGGGCCCTATGAGCCCTTGATGGCATTGCAGAGCATGGTGACGCGAAAAGATTTCGACGGCCGTGTGTGGGGACCGAATCAGCGAATCACGCTGAATCAGGCACTGAAGATTTGCACAATGAATGGCGCCTTCGCGTCCTTCGAAGAGAATATTAAGGGCAGCATCAGCGCCGGCAAGCTAGCCGACTTTGTAATTCTGGCTGACAACCCCCACGACGTTGACCCAGACACTATCAAGAACATCGAGATTGTTAGAACGGTGGTTGGTGGCTCTACAATGTACGGCGTTTAGTTTTATCGTTTAGACTCGATCTAAGAAAGAGCAACAGAACGCGATAGTGATCCAACCTCGCAAAGCCTTACTATGAGGCGACCTGAAGGTCCCTGCAGGTCGTCGTCCTTGGAACTCCCTCGATGTCACCGCTAATCCTTTCAGCTGCACTATTTGCAACTCTGCTTCACGCCACCTGGAACGCCATGATCAAAGTAAGTGGCGACCGGCTCATTATTATGGACGTGACTACGGCAATAACTTCGGTGCTGGCTCTACCGATTCTTTTCTACCTACCCTTACCGGCACCCGAGAGCTGGCCCCATCTTATTTTATCCGCTTGAGCCTGATATCATTTACTGACCAGAACCGCGCGAGGATTCTAACGACTATTCTCTTTGTCATACAGTGGTTTCGAGAGAAAATAGTGCTGTTCCGGAGCCCATGAATATCTAAATTTCTCAAGTAGACAAATATTTGCAAAGCGGCTTCCCATTTTTTTGTTAATCTATGCGGCATAATACAATATCAAAGCTTGGAGCAGGCTCTCCTTACAGCGAATATCAAGCTAATAAAGTGACCGGTAACTAGAAATTCCGGCAGGACAGAAAACAATGTGTGGCATAGTAGGCGCAATCGCAGAACGGGAAGTCAGTGAAATCTTGCTTGAAGGTCTAAAGAGACTGGAGTATCGAGGCTATGATTCAGCTGGAATAGCTCTCTTGAACGAGCCTCAGGGAAAAGTAGAAACCCTGAAGGCGGCCGGTAAAGTTGGTGTGCTGGCGCAATCTGCAAAGAAGAAGTCGCTTCTAGGGCAGGTAGGAATTGCTCATACGCGCTGGGCAACTCACGGCAAACCAACAAAGATCAATGCTCATCCTCACTGCAGTGATAAGCAAATCGCGGTAGTCCATAATGGTATTATAGAGAACTATGAGCTTATACGAGCAAAGCTAACCAAGAAGGGCTACAAGTTCGTCAGTGAAACTGACAGCGAGACCATAGTCCATTTGATCCATTCTGAAAGAAAGGGTGGCAAAGTATCTTTACTTTCTGCAGTGCACAAGGCGGTAAAACAATTTGAGGGGGCTTATGGCATCTGTGTTGCAGATGTCACTGAGCCCGACAAGCTAATTGTAGCTCGTTCCGGTAGCCCCCTTGTGATAGGTGTAGGAATAGGAGAAAACTTTGTCGCCTCTGACCCTCTGGCACTCGGTCAAGTGACAGACCGATTTATCTATCTGGAGGAAGGTGACATAGCTCAAGTTACTCTTCATAAAATTGATATCTGGAACGGCCAACGCAAGGTTAAACGTCCTATCAGCATGATTAAGAGCCATCGTAACGATGCGGACAAGGGCAAGTATCGCCATTACATGCTCAAGGAGATCTATGAACAGCCTCAGGTTATTCGAGATACTCTCGATGGCAGAATCGCCGGGGAAAAAGTATTGGAAAACGCATTCGGCGCAAAAGCCCCTGCTGTGTTCGACAAGGTTAAGCATGTACAAATTGTGGCATGTGGTACCAGTTTTCATGCTGGACATGTTGCCAAGTATTGGTTCGAATCTATTGCTCGAATACCATGCTCGGTCGACATAGCGAGCGACTACCGTTACCGCGATATCATCGTCCCTGAAGGCACTCTGTTAGTAACTGTTTCTCAATCCGGCGAAACTGCCGATACGCTAGCTGCATTGAGATTTGCCAAAAAGCTTTCCTATGTTGGTTACCTCGCCATATGCAATGTGGCAACAAGCTCCCTGATAAGGGAATCAGACTTCAGCATTCTTACCCAGGCAGGTCAGGAGATTGGTGTAGCTTCGACTAAAGCCTTTACTACCCAACTTACTTTATTGCTCATCCTTACTATCGTGTTGGCGAGACGCACCGGGCTCAAGCCCAAGGCCGAAGCTGATTTGGTAAGGGAACTCGATAGACTACCCGAACTGATAGTGTCTGTTCTTAAACTCAACAACGAGATCAAGAAATTGTCGCGCCAATTTTCAGATAAACAAAATTGTCTATTCCTGGGGCGTGGTATTCAGTATCCAATCGCTAAAGAAGGTGCGCTAAAACTAAAGGAAATTTCCTATATTCATGCCGAAGCCTACCCTTCGGGAGAGCTCAAGCACGGCCCACTCGCATTGGTAGATGAAGACATGCCAGTAATCGCGGTCGCCCCAAATGACGATCTAATTGAAAAGCTACGGGCAAATCTAGCGGAAGTCAGCGCCAGAGGCGGAAAGCTCTACGTTTTCGCTGATGAAAGCGTTCACTTCCAAGGCGACAGGAACTGCAAGGTTATTCATGTTCCTAAATCGCCGAACATCCTCAACCCTATTGTTTTCACCATCCCACTGCAATTGCTCTCGTATCACGTTGCCGTAGTCAAGGGCACTGATGTTGACCAGCCGCGCAACTTGGCTAAGTCAGTAAC
>JAPKAI010000023.1 GCA_028825335.1 Gammaproteobacteria bacterium
TCAGGATTGCTACTTCCTAGCGCTCTTCGCTGACCGACTTCTTCAGGAAAGCTCAGAGAGTTGATAGTGTGATGCAGCACTGTGCGATCACCCGGGATGTACTCGCTGCCACGTATCCAGCGGTCTTTACCGTCAAGATCGATATGCACTGCAACATCTCTGTACTCCAAGACGCCAGTCGCAGGAACCTGTTGCGAAGGCACTTTGAGTACCAAGTCGGGCGTATCACTCAGGCTCCACTTAGAGGTAGACCAAGATAATTCTGTTAGTGGGTCGGTATCACCGTCTTTAGGTGCGCCTGCGTCGGCCCAAGCGATTACGTTTCTAACTTCTTCATCTGTGATCAGTCGATCATTGATGAACTCGCCGATATGGCCATCGATCTGACCCGGTGGCATACGCTTAGTCATCAAGACTTCGCGAATCATAGGTGACCAACCCTGAACCATTGTATGGCTGTCCATCGCGAAAGGAGCGATGCCGCCCTCGCGGTGACAGGTCGCACAGTTGTCTGCCAGTATCGGTGCAATATCTGCTATGTAGGAAGGCACTGCAGTAGCAGCATAACTAATTGCCGGGCCGCTTGTTGCAACCAAGGCTACACCTACGTCCTCACCCGCCAGAATCTCTTGAATGGCTTTCTCTGATAGCTCGACGCTACCTCGGTACTCAACCATGAAGGAGCGCGGGTTATAAAGAAGTACCTCACCTGCTCGCTCGATACCTAGAGCTTCGGAGATTACACGGGCATCATCCATCAGGATGGGGATGTCTACTCCGTATTCTGCCGATTTGGCTTGTACAGCGCTGCGATTGTGTTTTCCCATAGGGTTGATCATCAAGAACTCAACGCCTTGGCCGTCGTACTTTGCCTTCAAGGCATCGAACACCGGCAATGCATCTGCTGCTGCCTGGCTGTCGTTGGCCTGTACAAGTAGAGCTATCATTTTATGGTCGTCGTACCAGCTCATGCTGTGGTGATAGCCATCTTGGTCAAGGAGTGAAAAATCTCCCACCCTGTCCGCCGCGCTGCTGATTGCAGGCATCAATAGAAGCAATGCAACTGCTGCCTTTAATAGATTGACGTTCTTCACTTGTTTTTCTCCTCAACTTTCACTTATCAGTTATCTCTGAAGGCCTTGTAGCATAAGGGATTTGGGCTTAGAGATGGCGCGGCGGGAACAATAAAGCCGAATCTTAGCTCTACTCTACGAATTTAGGTGATTTCAGTCAATGAAAACCAATTCGCTTCATCGAGTAAATTGATAGGTTTATCAAGCACTTTATGCGCCGGTTCAGGCGTTATCTACCTCTTGCAAAAGCACTCTAAGCAGTGGGTAGATAGTGGGGTTGGCTATTAAGATGTCGCGATCATAGAACTGTGGATGGATGCCAGGCGGCACCTCGCTGAAATGACCGCATTCGGCACCAGCCTCGATAGCTATCAAACGCGCGGCGGCAAAGTCCCAAATGCTGAGGCTTTCGTAGTAGCCCTCTAGCCTGCCCATAGCCAAGAAACAGATATCTAATGCCGCTGACCCGATGCGGCGGATGTCGGCACAGTTGACCAGTACCGCATGCAAACGCGGGATCATTGGAGCTAGAGTTGACTTGTCATAGGGAAAACCAGTAGCGATCAAAGAGCGCTTGAGCTCTGCCTCACTCGATACAGAAATTGGATTACCGTTGAGAAAGGCTCCCTTGCCCGATTCTGCATAGAATAGCTCTTCGCTGAATGGGTTATACACTACACCCACCTTAGTCTGGGCATCTTCCACATAGGCTATGGAGATTGCCGAATGATTGTGCCCGTGCGCAAAATTTACCGTGCCGTCGATTGGGTCGATGATCCACAAAGGGGTCGTGATTTTCTGAACCGCACCCAAATCTGGCGACGATTCTTCCGAAAGAATTTGATGGTCTGGAAACTGCCGGGCAATAGCCGCGCAGATGAATTGATCTGCTTTGATATCCGCGTTGGTAACTAGTTCGTCACCGTTCTTATACTCGTGAGTCAACGCTGCAGCGGCGCGCTCTTCGGCAATCAGCTTACCGGCATCTCGAGCGAGAGCTTGCGTAAAAAGTAGAATATCTGACATAGAACCTTCTGGACGAGTTTCATAAAACAACAATTATAAGTGTAACGTGCACTTCGAGCATAACAGTCTTTCCATTCAGGCCGATAACCTCAGGTAGACAGCGACGAAGAACCTTACTTACTGCAACCCAACCAATGACAATTGCCTTCAAATATAGCCTGCTCGCCGTTCTTGCCACGCTGCTCAATCTGTCTACACAGGAAGTAGTGGTTCGAACCTACGATGGCAGTTTCGCCATCTATCTGGCGATGGCGCTTGGCACTCTCGCGGGGCTAGTGAGCAAGTATCTGCTCGATAAGAAAACTATCTTCCAGTTCATCACCACATCGCATCGCGAAGACTTTATAAAGTTTACTTTGTACGGACTTACTGGCGTTGCGACTACGGCAATATTCTGGAGCTTCGAGCTCGGCTTCGACTGGCTCATAGGCGGCAAGATCGCCCGGTATATAGGTGCCATCATCGGATTGTCCATCGGATATGGTGTAAAGTATCAGCTTGATAAGCGCTATGTATTTGCGCGGCAGGCCTGAGGGCGACAGGATAAGTTTAATGGAAGCCATGGGCTGGGGGCGTTACCCTAAGACGACAGCAAAATTGATTCAGCCTGCGGACTCGCAGGCGCTGCAGAAGTTTATCTCGTCGCAGAAGAAATCGGCTTCGTGCATTAGCCGTGGTTCCGGTCGCAGCTACGGCGATAGCGCGCTCTCTGAGCAGTTAGTCAGTAGCCGATTCTTAGATAACTTCCTCGAACTCGATGAACAGCAGAAGGTCCTTCGCTGTGGCGCGGGCGTAAAGCTAGGCGACATACTCAGTGTCTGTATCCCTCGAGGCCTTTTTCTTCCCGTACTGCCTGGGACAAATGCCGTAAGCGTAGGTGGTGCCATAGCTGCCGATGTCCACGGAAAGAATCACCACCTAGACGGCAGCTTCTGCACTCACGTTAAGAAAATCAACCTCGTGCTGGCATCGGGGGAATTGGTGACTTGTAGTGAGCAGGAGAACGCCGAGCTATTTCGCGCGACTTGCGGAGGCATGGGACTCACCGGAGTAATAGTCGACGCGAGCCTGTCTCTCGACTCTATCTCTAGTAGCTACATCGACCAACGAAGCCTTGTTGCCAACAACCTCAGAGAATGCTTCGAACACATAGAAGACAACGCAAACAGCAAATACTCTGTCGCCTGGCTGGATTGCCTAGCCACTGATAAGAATTTGGGCCGGTCCGTCTTGTATTTAGGTGAGCACTCCGCATCGAAGAATAGAAAAACTGACACCATGTATCGCGAAAGATCCGGCCTAGGCATTCCCTTCTATACTCCATCATTTCTCCTCAACAAAACGACAATGTCTCTCTTTAATGCGAGTTACTTTGGCGTACAGAAAAGAAAGAAGAGTGCCGCTACTCTAGATTGTGACAATTACTTCTTCCCGCTCGACAGTATCCCGAATTGGAATCGCCTGTATGGGTCGAAAGGCTTTCTACAATATCAGTTTGTTATTCCCAGCGATGGCGCGTTTGAGGGTATAACATCTGTTTTAGAAAAAATATCTGAGAAGGGAAAAGGCTCTTTCCTCACCGTATTAAAGAAATTTGGTGAGGCGAATGAGAACCTATTGTCATTTCCCAAATCCGGCTATACGCTGACCCTAGACTTCAAGAATGAACTTGCTTTGTTTCCATTATTAGAAGAACTGGATCGGATCGTATTGGCTCACGATGGTAGACTCTATCTCGCTAAAGATGCCCGCATGAGTGAGGAAGTGTTTAAGGCGAGCTATCCGAACTGGGAAAGGTTTATGACTATCAAGAACAAATATGACCCAGGCAATTGTTTTGCGTCGTTACAATCAAACAGACTGGGATTGACCCAATGAGAGTTCTTATCATCGGTGCGACGTCGGCAATCGCAAAAGCCTCCGCAAGGATTTACGCGGAACTAGGTTGCTCGCTGCATCTGATTGCACGCAGAGAAGATCAGTTAGAGTTGCTGGCCAGCGACTTACTCGTGCGCGGAGCATCAAAGGTAAGTTACAGCGTGCTTGATCTCAATAATTTTGCAGAACACGAAAAAACGTTGGACACCGCATTTACTGAACTAGGGGACGTAGATATAGCGCTCATCTGTCATGGCTCCCTGCCCGATCAAGAAAAGGTTGAAAAAAACTTCAAGCAGGCGCAAAAAGAAATCAACACAAACGGAATCAGCATTATCTCATTGCTAACCGAACTCGCAACTAAATTTATCGAACAGCAGCAGGGCACGATCGCTGTCATTACCTCCGTCGCGGGTGACAGAGGCCGACAGCCCAACTTCGTCTATGGTGCCGCGAAATCCCTTGTTTCAACCTACCTGCAGGGCTTGCGTGGCAAGATGCTGACACACAACGTAAATATAGTAGACATAAGACCGGGTCTTGTAGATTCGCCTATGACGGCGCAGTTCCCGAAAGGCCCACTGTGGTCTAGCCCAGAACGCATCGCGCAGAAGATTGTGAAAAGCATCCGCCGTGGCAGTCACACCGTGTACGCACCCGGCTACTGGCGAGTTATCATGTTCGTAGTCAGCGTGATCCCCGAATTTGTTTTCAAACGGCTAAATTTCTAAACAGAGAAGTCCCTCAGACTCAACGTGCCAAACTCACTCAACCAATCAACGCTCTACGTCGACCTCGACGGCACCGTAATCAAAACGGACCTCCTGTACGAGTCGATTTTGTTATTGCTCAAGAAAAGTATTTTCCAAGCGCTGTTGATTCCTATTTGGCTAATTAAAGGAAAAGCGAATCTAAAGCATCAATTATCCAAACGCGTTCACATTCCCGTAGAGTTACTGCCGCTGAATACTGAATTCAACGACTATCTGAAAAACGAAGTAGAACGTGGACGCAACATCGTACTTATTTCGGCATCAAGTCAACTAGCGGTAAGACAGGTGAGTGATCACTTAGGGTTGTTCATCGACGCCATGGGTAGCGACGAAGATCACAACCTGAAATCGAAGAACAAGGTGACGCGGATACTGCAGCTAGACCCGGGAGGCGATTTCATCTACGCAGGAAACTCGAAAGACGATATCGCCGTGTGGTCTGAAGCTAGCGAAGTTATTCTCGTCAACTGCAAAAAGTCGCTCGCTACAAATCTGCAACACGCGAGCGAGAAAATTCAGCATTTCGACGCACCCCAATCGACGCTGAAGAAATTTTGGCAGTCGATACGACCGCACCAGTGGTTGAAGAACACACTGATATTTCTGCCACTGGCTCTTTCTCACCAATTGAATCAACCGAATCTACTGCTGCAGGCTTGTGTCGCATTTTTGAGCTTTAGCTTCGTTGCGTCCAGCGTGTACCTACTGAACGATATGCTCGACCTAAATAGCGATCGACAGCATCAGTCGAAATCGCGGCGACCCTTCGCCTCTGGCGACCTGTCTTTAATCTATGGCTATCTAGGCGCGCCGTTGTTGCTAATTCTCGGTTTCCTAATCGCGTTGTGGCTACCCACTGAATTTGTATTCGTATTGCTCACCTATTGGTTAATGACAACCGCGTATAGCTTGTTACTGAAAAGCCTGTTTCTAATCGACGTGCTGACCCTTGCTTCTCTATATACCTGGAGAATCATCGCAGGCTCGGCGGCAATCTCAGTAGTCACCACCTACTATTTGCTCGCCTTCGCGTTCTTCCTATTTTTGGGGCTCGCGATGGTGAAGCGCTATACGGAATTCCTGAACCTACAGAATCAGGGCAAGTCTTCTATCGAAGGGAGGGGCTACGGCGTGGAGAATCTGCATACCCTAGCCACCATCGGCAGCGGCTCTGGCCTAATAGCTGTGGCTGTATTCGCGTTCTACATCAACGCACCCGCGACAACCGAGCTCTACAGCAATCCTCTACTGCTGTGGGCCATCTGCCCTCTTCTTCTCTTCTTGCTATGGCATATCTGGGCGCTCGCGCGGCGCGGAGAACTAGATGAAGACCCCGTTTTGTTCGCACTAACAGATCGCCGCAGCCAAATCACTGCTGCTGTGTGTGGCCTAGTTATCTTGCTCGCAATTTAAACCTACTATTTACCCAGGACTATGCTCTTAGAATCTTCTCGTGAAAGCGTAGGTGCTCTTCTATGAAACTGGCAATAAAGAAGTAGCTGTGGTCGTAGCCTTCTCTCACAATGAACTGTAACGGGTAGCCTGCTTTCTCGGCCGCCTCTAGCAGAAGCTCGGGCTTGAGTTGATTCTCGAGGAATTCATCTGCTGTGCCTTGATCTACTAACATAGGTAGGTGGGTTGTAGCCTTGGCTATTAAAGCGGCGGAGTCATATTCTTGCCATGTAGAAACGTCTTCGCCTAGGTAATTCTTAAAAGCTTTGCATCCCCAAGGACAATTGATAGGAGATACTATCGGCGCGAAGGCAGAGACCGATTTGTATTTGTCCGGATTCTTCAGCGCTATGCTTAACGCGCCATGGCCGCCCATAGAGTGGCCGAATATTGATTGGCGTGATGGATCTACGGGAAAATTATCATTGATCAGGTCCGGCAACTCCTGAGTGACGTAGTCATACATTTTGTAGTGTTTGTTCCACGGGGCCTCGGTAGCGTTGAGATAGAATCCTGCGCCAAGACCGAGGTCATACCCCTGATCTGGATCGTCGGGCACGTCATCTCCTCTTGGACTTGTGTCTCCCATAACGACGGCGAGCCCAAGCTCCGATACGACACGCTGTGCGCCGGCCTTTATCACGAAATTCTCGTCAGTCCCTGTTAACCCCGACAACCAATACAGAACCGGTACCGGCCCTTCGCTCACCTGCGGCGGCAGGTAGACAGAAAAATGCATATCGCAGGACAGCGTTTCTGACTTGTGTTTATAACGGCGTTGCTCACCACCGAACATTTTGTTGCTTGCAATGCTTTCCATAAATCAACTCGGTTATTTTATTCAGACTGGGTTTTGTGGCTACTTCATAATCATGAAGCTTTCTGCAATTGGGTTCCAGCGGCTAGGCTTGTCGATTTTCGTTATCTTCATCGGCTTTAGAACTGTCGGTTCTAACAAGGCTTCGAACCGCTCTACATCCTGATTGCTAGGGTCTAACCATCTTGAGACTAAGTCTTCATCTTCGAAATCTATCATCAACGGCAGTGACTTGGGATGAATCTCGTCCCACTGCGGGCTCAGGGGCGGCAGTGTAATGATAGACACGGAATAGATTACCTCGCCGCTTTCCTTGTTTAGATACTCTTTAAACAAACCACCGAACGCGATGGCTGAATCTTCTAACTCGATCATATGGTAGGTCTTTTTATCACCCAAGCCTTCTATGAAGGCGCTGGCAGGAATCAGGCACCTCGACTCTCGAAAGGGCTTGTAGGCAAGGGCGCGCTTGCTAGAGAGCTTGTCTGAACGCGAGTTGAAGCTGGCGTATTTGTAGTTGGGTTTTAGCGTCTCATTGTCCAGAAACAGCCACCACGTGGCTGTAGAAACCACCCGCTCTCCAGAGCGCTCATGAACTATCGCGATGTCGCTACCTGGCGCAATGTCGCGACTGGCATGTTCATCATAGAGTTCTATGCCCAGAGCCTTGCAGAGCCACTGCACTTGGGGACTATCGATCAGATTAAATCTTCCACACACGGCTTTTACTCATTAGTGCTTAAAATGGTAGAGTCGAATCAATGCTCGAAAACAACCTACTACTATCTAGTTAAGAATAAGAAAGGTACTACCATGGCTAAGATCGAGACTTCCGCTTTCACTTACCACTCCCTTTTAACCGGGTTAAAGCCCAGCTATCTATCTGCACTGTGCCTAGTTGCTAGTGTAACGGCCTTGCCCAGCAGTAGCTTGGCCCAGGCAGCTTCTTTAGAGCAAAACCTGGCTTGTGAGGCGCTGCAACAAGTACGCAATCTTACCATCACTGAAGCAACCGTGAGAGAAAACGATCAATCGAGTTCTCCCTATTGCTATGTGCGCGGCATCATCTCTCCAGCCATTCACTTCCACGCACAGCTGCCACTGATCGGCAATTGGAATGGACGCTTTCTACAATGGGGCGATGGCGGCAAGGACGGCGATCTGGATTTTGCCAATCACAGAGTAGCCGAAGGCTATGCAGTGACGAACAGCAACACCGGTCACGATAGTGGCACCGAACCCGGCTCGGCTTTCGGCTATAACAACCGTCAGGCGGAGATCGACTTCGGCTACCGCGCGGTGCATCTAACGGTCATGGCCGGCAAGACTTTGGTAAACAGCTATTACAATAGAGCACCTGCCTACTCCTACTTCGAAGGCTGCTCCACCGGTGGACGCCAGGGCCTTATGGAGGCACAGAGATACCCAAACGATTTCGACGGCATCGTCGCTGGCGCGCCGGTTAATTACTATCAGGCGATGAATGCGGCGGGCATCTGGAATCTGCAGCGCATGTTCAAGGACGACTTCGCTGGAAATCTCGCGATCGATAGCAACGGTGACGGACAGCGAGATAGCGTAGAGCTCGTTCAAATACTAAATGATGCAGTTCTACAGAAATGCGATGCCAACGATGGCATACGCGACGGCGTGCTGAACAATCCTCTGGCATGTGACTTCAACCCAAGCTCAGACCTATCCGACTTCATGTGCCCCTCATCATTCAACGGCGGCGCCTGTTTCAACCAAGCACAAATCCAGACCATCACAGACTTCTATAGCGGCCCCTACGATAGCAATGGAACCATCATTTATCCTGGCAAGACAAAGGGCTCGGAACTCGATTGGATCGGCCTGTTCGTTCCTAGTCAAAGCAACGGCATGGCGCCCGGGATGCTAAGAGGCCCCGCCGGTGACCACGTTAACTACCTCTTCTATGAACAAGACCCCGGTGTAACGATACCGAATCTAAACGATCCTAATTACTCAGCGCGAACCGGTGGCATGAACCCCGAATTTCACTGGCTAGATTTCAGCGTAGATGACTTCACCAACGGTGACGCTGAATTAATGAGCTCGATCATGGACGCAACCGACCCAGATCTTTCCAGCTTCCTAAAAAGCCGCGGCGGCAAGCTCATTGTCTACCACGGACTCAGCGACGCTCTCTCTGTCGCTACCGCAACAGTTAACTACTTCAACGATATGGTAGACACGACCTTCGGCGGCAGCTTTAACGACGCCAACAATTCCTCGCGCCTTTTCCTAGCACCCGGCATGGGCCACTGCGGCGGCGGCCTCGGTCCAAACAGCTGGGACAAACTCGTTCCACTAGTAGACTGGGTAGAGAATGGCGTAGCACCAGAGTCACTCACTGCGACGCATAGCACCGAGGGCAACATCGACGATGAAAGACTGCTCTGCACATTCCCGCAGCAAGCTACTTTCAGCGGCCCAGCTGGCACAGCGAACAATCCAGAAAATTGGATTGCAGCAAATTTTAGCTGTCAGTGAGCCACGTCATTCTCGCTTGTATTTTAGCGAGAAATTAACAAAAGAAAAATGCCATATCAAATTTTACAAAACGAGAACCATTCTGGAATATTTGTTTTGTTTTAGTCAATTAGAAGCCAGGGTCGGAGGCATAAGAAAATCGCGAAGATGCTAGCCCATCTCTCACAACGAATGGAAAATTACTTTCATCGCCAAGTCTAGTAATAAGCTCTCATAGCCGACTGGCAATGGGCCGCCAGCTTTTCTAGAAGCCTAGTGCTTGCTTTAAACGGATCTCATATTCGGCTGATATTTTTTTGACCATGAGAACCAGCCAAAGAAGGTAATGGCTATATATACAACAAACAGCATTGCGGTGAAATAGAGCTCACGATCGATATAGAGATAGATTGAAATGGAATCGATCACCAGCCAGTAGATCCAGTTTTCCAATATCTTCCGTGTCACCATGTAGGTAGTAACAACGCTTCCCCATGTAGTAAATGAATCTAAATACGGCAGCTGGGCATCGGTTCCAGAATTCAGCAGATACCCTGATATAAAGGTAAGCAGTGCGATAAGAGCTAGGGCTATTAAATGCTGCTGCATGCGCCACATCGAAACCTGCAAGCTCGTCGAGCCATCATTGGCACGTCGCCACTGATACCAGCCGAAGACTGCCATGGCAAGATAGTAGACTTGCAGGCCAGACTCCATGTAGAGCTTCACATCCCAGAAGATGTATAGAAAAATGAATGTAGAAACGCCAGCTGCGAACCAGCAAAGGATATTTTCTCTGACCGCAAGAACTAGGTAGGCAATCGCGAACACTACTGCTGTTAATTCCAGCAATGAATTCCGCTGGAGTTGCTCGCCGACAGTGTTAAGAAATTCAATCACTAGAGAGACCCCGGAGATCGTCTCTCAATAGCTTGATAACAAAAATACTCTTCCCGTATTTTTCCCAGCTTAGCCTGACCTCGACCTTCAAAAGATCCATTATCAATTCATAGTTGCCATAGAGCTGCGTCGAGAGATCATTGCGTACTACCGCGACCTCGGGATATTTCTCCACTCTCCCGATAAATTCCTTGATGGCTGGAATATATTCATCTGCCAATAGATAGAGGCTAATATCAACTGAAGCTTTCATAACTGGACCTCATAACTAACTCCAACCATTCGGGGTTCGCCGTATTGAACATAGGGTTCGGGCGCGTATCCTTTTCTTGGGTCATTGCCGAACTCCCCAAAGAAGAATCCCCTAACAGCGTAATCTTGGTTAGTAAGATTACGCCCCCAAAAAATCAGGCTCCATCGTTCGCCAGAATAGCTGAGGTTCAAATTCAACAGCTCATAGGGATCGCTTTGTACGTTATGACTGTCGGAAAAATAGAAATCGTCTTTCGCGTCCAAAGAAACGGAAAGGGACCAGGCGCCTAGATTATAATTAGCTGCCAAATGTGCCATATATCCCGGCGCATGCGCCTGATCACGCCCTGATAGATCCTGATTTTCAGAATTTACAAAAGAATCAAAGGTCGCATCCAGCAGCCCTAAACTGGCTGTTAGACCCAGTTGCTGTGATGGATACCAAACCGCTTCCAATTCCATACCGTTGTTCGAACCCTCGGCCGCGTTGCCTACGAAATCGACGAATTCTGTACTCCCGTTGACACGAATTCTACCCTCGGAACTCTTGACCTGCTGGTCTTGCCTGTCATCGTGAAACACAGCAGCTTTTAAGTGCAATTTGTTTTCAAGTAAGCTCGATTTAATTCCCAGCTCATATTCAATCAGGAACTCTTCGCCGAACTCTCGTAAATCTGCATCCAATGTACCATCAGTGTTAAAGCCGCCCGCCTTATAGCCCCGGGCAATGCTCGCGTAGGCCATGGTATTCGAATTCAGAAGGTACTTGGCAGCGACTCTGCCGCCCCAAAGGGTTTCCATGGGCGAGAAGCCAAGCAGTTCTGAGTCTCTATAAATCGTATCGCGTCTCTCAACTCTTAAGCCAGTTTCCAGAGTCAGTTTTTCACTAAGCGATGAATCCAATTGGAAGAAGGCGGCAGCAGTATCAAAATCGTAATCGCTGCGGAAGTCAGAAGCTAGGAAGGTGTACTCTCGCTTCAATGACTCGCTGCTCTTAAGTGTGTACACACCAAACAGCCAGTCGGTTGAATCGGAAAACAGTCTGCTACTATCGTTCGATAAAAATCTCAACTCCAGACTCTGGGTTTCTCGATTACGGATATAATTGTCTCGTGACATATAGCCATCTGGATGTATTCCTGCAAAGGTCCAGTCCTCGTCGTAGCCATATTCCATATCGGAATCGGCGAGACCCACGATGAGCTTTAAATCAAAATTATCGAGCTGCCAGCTACTGTCGATTGCCAATGCGAGAGATTCTTGTTGGTCCTGTCCCGGCTCGTCAGAAAGCGTCGTGCGCGAATTATCCAGAGTAAATGAATCGTAACCGTTGTCGATATCTACGTGGGACAGAGAAAGATCCAACTGCCAGTTGGCGGAAATTTCTGCGCTTAATTTTCCTCGAATAGATTGTTCGTCTTGTGCATTATTTCTCTTTGTTCGCAGAAATAAGTTTTCATAGTATCCATCGGATCGATGGCTCCCCACGGCCAATCGAGCGCTAACGGTCTCGGTCATCGGTCCCGTTACCATTGCCGTAATCGTTTGTGTATTGTAATCCGCCGCGCCGAGTTTCAAACTCGCTGCAAACTGATCCTCTGGATCGTGAGTTTTGACGTTGATCAGGCCAGCTAGCGCATTGGCGCCGTATCTCGTTCCCTGAGGTCCTCGTAGTACTTCAACTTGCTTAACATCCATCATAGTGGCAATAGTGGCCGCCCCGCTGAAATCTACATTGTCTACGAGAAAACCAACCGAAGGATTAATGGGCGCGACAAATTGACTGCGCTCACCGATACCCCGAATCTGGAAAAAGCGCGCACGGTTGGAACCAGAAGCATAGTTAACATTGGGAATGGCATTCGCCAGTTCCTCAAAATGTTGAGCCGACCTAGATTTTATGGCCGCTTCTGTCATCACCGTGACGCTAGTCGCCATATCCAACTCGCTTCTAGCTCTAAAATCTGCGGTAACGACGATTTCTTCGATGGTGTTTTCTGCGGCCGCAGCAAGACCCACCGTAAAGCTCAGGAAGGCAGATAACAGTAAGGTGATAGCAGGTTTGTAACAAACATTAGACATGAGTCTCTCCAAAAATTAATTTAAGAGACCCGGTATTATTTGGACGTGTGATGAGATGTGGTATGCATCCTTTTCCTACGCCGGTATTAACCGGATCAGGTTCTAGGGTTGACTGGCTCTCACCAGAATCTCAGATCAATTGACCACCCCTAAGGAACAAGGCGCAGTATAGCACTACTTAAGCAATAGTTAGAAAGATTTCCACCGGAAATACTAGATGGCATGATTGGGCAAGCTGGTGACTAGTTAACCATGATAGTCGTCACCCGAGGAAAATATGTTGTGAGTTATCTTGGTTGCCAATCGACATTCTTGCAACTGGCTGTTATTTTTGTAAACAGATAGTTTTTACAGTTTTTTAGTTATCATCACTACATAAATAGCCTTCATGGAAACTATAGCGGCACACAAGAGTTATTATAATGAGCACTGAAATACTAGTTACTACGGGCCCTGAATCTTCAGGGAAAACTACTCTCGCAAGCCAGCTTGCTGATTACTGGAAAACGCCTCTTGTTTCAGAAGCTTCCAGAGATTATCTCAAAGAAGAAGGTTCTTACCAGCAACATGACTTATTGGAAATTGCCAAGCAGCAACACAAACAGGAACAAACAGTTCTTTCTCATTTTCCAGAAAGAATTATTTGCGACACTGATTTGCTGGTTATCATGATCTGGAGCGAAGTGAAGTATGGGCACTGCGACCCGTGGATTTATAGTACTTTTGAAAATAGCATCAATCAGCGAACTTCTAGTAGGCATTATTATTTATGTGACTCAAATATCCCTTGGCAAGCTGATCCACTGCGACAAAATCCGCTCAACCGCGATAAATTATTCAGCATATATCTTCAAAAGCTTAACGAGTATGAATTGGAATATAGAATAGTGAAAGGTGAGCCGCGAGAACGTTTACAACAAGTTCTGGATAGTTCAGATTCGTAGTGATGATTGGTGATAAAACTAGTTTCTACTATATCTTCAATTCCTGAACTTTAGTTTTCAGTGCGCTTTTATGTTGCTCCAGTTTACCGGCAACTGACTCATCAAATGTCCCAATGATTTCAGCCGCTAAAATTCCTGCATTCTTGGCACCATCCAAGGCAACTGTTGCCACTGGAACTCCTGCTGGCATCTGCAATATAGACAAAACAGAATCCCAGCCATCGATTGAATTCGTAGATTTAATCGGAACGCCAATCACAGGTAGAGTGCTTACAGCGGCAACCATACCAGGCAGGTGAGCAGCACCGCCGGCACCGGCAATAATCACAGTGAAGCCAGAAGCTCGCGCATTTTTTGCATATTCCATCATCGCTTCTGGCGTTCGATGAGCAGACACCACTGACATTTCATGCTCAATATCAAATTCTTTGAGGATTTCGGCCGCCGCTTTCATGACCTTAAGATCGGAATTACTGCCCATGATAATGCCAACTTTTGAATTCTGTAAATTTGTCATGCTAGTACTTTGATCGCCTTTTTAACCAATTGAACTTTCTCTTTCAGTGCGTCCATATCATCATCAAGAATCGTAATATGGCCCATCTTTCGATGAGGTTTAGTAAATTTCTTGCCGTATAGAATTATATTTGAACCTTCGATTTCCAGTAGCTTTTCCAGCCCTTCATATATTGCTGGTCCAGTATAACCTTCTTCACCTAAAAGATTAACCATCGCTGAAGGCTTAATGATCGCAGTTGCACCTAGGGGCAAACCAAGAATAGCGCGAAGATGTTGTTCATACTGAGAAGTGTCATTCGCACTAATTGTTTGATGGCCGCTATTATGAGGCCTTGGCGCCACTTCATTTACTAGTACTTCACCCGCCTTAGTGACGAACATTTCTACCGCTAAGAGCCCTACAATATCAAGATTTGTGATGACTTTTCTAGCCAGCTCTTCGGCAGTTTGCTGAATCTCTTTTGACAACGAGCTTGGAGCAATCAGGTAGTCTACCAAATTATACTCAGGATGAAATACACATTCTACTGCAGGGAAAACTGCTATTTCTCCCAGTAGGTTCCTGGCTGCGATAACAGAAATTTCAGTTTCAAAATCAATAGTTTTTTCTAGCAGCCCATAATCATCGAAAGCCTTATCTATATCCGCTACACACTCCAAACTTAATACACCGCCCCCATCATAGCCGCCCTTGCCCAGCTTGTTAAAAGCAGGCAGAAATTCAGCATGGGCTCTTATATCTTCGCGATTACTCACCAAGATAAATTCAGCTGTAGGTATATTGTGATCAAGGTAAAATTGCTTCTGAACACGCTTATCCTGAATAATTTCTATCACACGGGGTTGAGGATAAACAGGAATGCCTTTACGCTCCAGTTGGTAGAGCGCATCAATATTAACGTTTTCAATCTCAATAGTGAGCAAATCTACCTGCTTTCCAAAAGCATAGACAGTTTCATAGTCTAGTAGAGACCCCTGTGTGTATTCGTTCGCCAAACCACTGCAAGGACCATCTTCGCTAGGGTCAAGAACACAGGTATGCACATTGAAATTAGGACAGGCCTGCAGCAACATTCGACCAAGCTGTCCGCCACCAATAATGCCTAGTTTGAAGTCTTGATAAAACGCTTTCATGCTTGATAAAAGACCTGTTTAAGGAGGAAGCAGCGCATCATAGCAAAAATCATCGCTGCAGACCCAACTGCAATAGATATTAATCTGGATCACATGATTTCTAAAGGACAGGGTAAGAATTGATTATTGCTAGCTCATTCGATGGCTGACTATCTCCATTTCCCTATTAGCATTACCGTCTTACCAAATACTCTGCATAAGATACTCGTATTTCATGACATATAGACCTAAATTAGCCAATTGAATACCGCCCTAGAAGGACTCTTATCTGTTGTCAAAGCTCTCGAATGACACAATCCTGATCTGACTGAAAAACTGCCTGCCAACCACATTACCAATACATGACGGATGAAGGCACGGGCTCTAATTTACTTCGCTTTTATTCTTTTTATACCCACATTCTATGCTACCTTTTCTTTGTTGCTCATTTTTAGAGCATCCAATTGGGACCTACTTTCATATCTCGTCATGATGCGTCAGTGCGCACATACAAATTACGAGTTTTTTGGTTTCCAGCAGAAGCTAAGTGCACATCGGCAGCTGTTTATGTTGGCTAGTTAAGTATGAAGTTGAAGACGACCTGAATGTTGTCGTTAATTGCCACTGTCAATAATACCGATTGGCGCACGGAGCTGAATTTGCCCCTATTGCAATGCTGCTAGCAGACAAACTCAGGATGTTAGAAGGTGAAGAGCTCTTATCAAGATATGAAGTGGTAAATGTTGCTGCCTTTAGGTGTTTTTCTCTAAATGCGGCACGCGTCTATTCAACCATTCTCCGAGCTTCATTCCTGTTAGTTTCGTGACCGTCACACTTTCAGATTCGACGAGATTGTAGCCCGTAGCTAGCGTAAAGATGGAATCTAGAAACTTGGGACTCCAACAGAACAATGATCTACCAAATTTTGATAAAATATCCAGCACTGAAGAATGACGAAAATTGAAGTAAAATAGAAACAAGACAACCAAATTACTAGGAACAGGTTTATTTTTTAGAGTTGGAAGCGCTTGAAAGCAGTTCTGTATTCATTAAATTCTATCAGAGGCCAAAAAAAACATGAAGAGACAGAAAATATGAAATACGTTTATTGGGTTTTGGGATTATTAGTGGGAATATCAGTCCTACTCATTGGAATTCCTATTGTCGTTTCTGAGCTCGGAGGAGAAGTAGTGACTTTAGAGAGGGCCGAAGAAGATGGCGAGTCGAGCCGGATTCGAATTTGGATTGTTGATAACGATGAAGCATCGTGGATAGAGCATGGAGATTCTGAATCCTATTGGATGGATCACCTGCAGACCTCAAACGGAATAGTTCTAGATCGCGAGGGTCAAACCCAAATTTATGAAGGCACTCTAGATCCTGATTCCCATAACCTCTACCATGACCTACGTAGACAAAAGTATAGCTGGGCTGATCAGGTGATAGAGATGTTGAGTGGCAGACGGGAAAGCTGTGATGGGATCCCGGTTCGACTTCACTTATCCACTGACGCTTAGCATTCAGTTGGATTGATGGCGGCGCATGCGCGTTGCCCGCGTATTAATACGGGCTTTGTACCCGATAAAGAAACTAATTATGAATTTGGAGAAATCTAAAAAGAGAATAGTTAAGAAGGCGAAAATGGGGTTTCAGGGCTATCCAACGATTGAAATCGCCTATTTAGGGCCAAATGCTAACTTGGCAAATGAGGTTCTCCTTGAACTCATTGCTGAAGAAGGGGCGCAGCCACAAACCGAAAGATTTACCACTGCAACTGACATACGAGAGGATGAAACTATCCAATCTGCAATAGTAAAAATGATAGAAAGATCTGGCGCGAAATCAGTTATTCTGAACGAAGGCGTGAAATCTAGCGGCGCAGATTAAGGATATAAAGGATCAGAGAAACTTGATCCAAAATCAAAGTACATGGACCCCTTTGGTCATGCTTTTTCATTGTTCAGACGTTCTGTGTCTTGGGATGCATGCTTGTCTATGGCCTTAATCTATGAGATTTGAGCTTGTACTAAAAGCCGTACTTACTAGGCATGATTTCTACATCTATCGCTGCGGCTCCTGATTCAACTACAATGCCCGCGTTCTATGAAATTAGCGCTAAGGTCAATGGAAGTTCGAGCCTTATTCGAACTTCGAAATCCATAGAATTTGGGAAGCCAATAACTCATGAATTTGGGGAATACCAGCTCTCTATGCTATTCGAGCCTACAGAGACTGACGAATTCACGCTAGCGGCCTCTCTCAACCCGATAGCACCTTCGACTAACGCAATCGTAGCTACGATGCTAAGTGAGTCTTTTATAGGGGAAATCAGTATTTCTATAGTACTTAGGTTATCGGTAATTGAGTAGAATACAACACATAATCAACACACAAGTGCTGCGTGCGCATAATGAGTATTAGAAATGGCTGAGTGTATTAGTTGTAATATTGAAGTTGAGAGCAAAGAAATGGATGCAGGAAATCGACTGCTTCTGAGCTGCAAAAAATGTGGAACTTATGACATTTCTCGGCCTGCAATTAGCAGAGTGAAAAGAAATCGAGCCGATATGCGAAGATTTGTTACCGCGCTCAGCCGGGCGCGCAAAAACAGCAAAATTCTATCGGTAGTGGTGGTGCCTCGACTTGGGATAAAGTTTGACGTTGTTGGCGAAGCTCCATAACAATCAAGTCTATCTAGGAGAGTTTCATGAGAAAGTTAATTGCCTCTATCGCACCATGTATAGCACTAAGCTTTTCACTATTGACTGCTACTGCAGCCTTCTCTCAGGATGCACCCGCTCCCGGAGCAAAGTATGTCGCGCTTGGCAGCTCGTTCGCAGCAGGACCAGGCGTTGCCACTCAATTAGGCACCTGTGGACGCTCGGATCACAATTACTCGCACCTCGTCGCGGCCGAACTGGGCCTCACGCTCACTGATGTGAGCTGCGGCGGTGCGACTATTCCTAATATTGTTAACTCTACTCAACGGGATGCTGCCCCACAGATCGACGCCGTCAGCCGCGATACGGCGCTGGTGACTGTCACTATTGGCGGCAATGATATTCGCTTCACTTCATCGACTTTCGCCTGCGCTGGAAAAGCGCCAGCAGATAACTGTACTGCCAATCTCGACCAGGCAGCCATCAGCGCGTCCGTAAAACAACTTCCCGCTCGACTCGAAGCGATGCTCGATGCTATTCACGCTAAGGCGCCACAGGCCATCGTAGTACTGGTGGCCTATCCTCGAGTCTTCCCGACAGACGCAATAAACTGTCGCGAACTTGAATTGAGTTCCAACGACACTGCCTATCTGGCTGCCCTTGGTCAGAAACTCGAGGCTGCCTTCGTGAGTGCCACATCAGGCCAGCGGAACCTTATAGCTGATGCTTATGTACTAGCCGAAGGCCATGGGCCCTGTGCTACGTCTGAACGTTGGGTCAATGGCGCCCAAGTTGCAAACACAGGCGTTCGCTACCACCCTACGGCCGAGGGACATATTGAGATGGCGCGATTAGTATTGGCGGCTCTAGGAAATAACTCCGAGTAAAAAGACAGGCGACTAGGCGGGTTCCTAATAGTGTAGAAGCGTTACATGTCTCGAGATTTTGATACTAAATTAATGAGAAAATTTTCAATACTATGAACGAAATTATGCCCTCCTATGAGATCGCCGAGCTAATTATCAACGTAACCGGTCAGATGGACTCGCTGTTAACGATAGGGTTCAATTCCACGGCGAGTATGAATGGAATTCCCAGAGCGGCGTGGTGCACTGGACGCATAACGACCCCAATGACCGACATATTAGCGGTTCGCTAAGAAGCAAAAGTCGCAGTTATCAATAATATAGCGGCGATTATGATGTATCCGATACAAGGGCCTCGTTGCCCTCCCTTTGGACAGAGTGAACTTTAACCAGAAGCACGCTGCATACCTCAGTTGCAGACAGTCTCTGAGCACACTAGACAGGCTCATACGTTCCTATTTCCCTCAGTTAATGGTAATTTCTCTTCCTACTTTTAGTTAATCTAATTGCTAGCACTAACCCTATAAGAATAAACGCGCCAAGAGGTATCTATGAAACTCGGCCACAAGACTTTTTCCAAACTTGTAACATCCATCGCCTGCACACTTACATTGGTTTTTTCTGTAAACGCAGTGGCACAGTCGGGAACCTTTAGAGCTAGGTTGTCGCCCATGCCTACCACCCCACAGACGGTTACTACGATAACCGGCGAAGGTGAGGTGATTCTGACACTAGAAGGCAATACACTTAAGGTCACTGGCGATTTCGTCGGCATGAACTCAGCCGCTACCATGGCCCATGTGCACAATGGGCCGCCAGCTCAGCCCGGCCCGGTCGTACATCAGCTCGAGGTGACAAAGATGACTGGAGGTGAGATCAGCGCGGTTCTGGAGCTCACTGACGAACAGGTAATGGCGCTCCATAATAATGAGCTATATATCCAAGTGCATAGCGAAACAAACCCTCCCGGGGAATTGCGTGGTTGGGTTTTTGCCAGAAATTAATCGAGGTTTAGCATGAAAATAATCAATAAGAACACTACTCGCGCACTTTTCACGTCCGCCCTAGTTTTGCTACTCGCAGCCTGCAATGGAGAGAGCACTGTGCCTGCAGACTCTGTCGCTTCGGTGACTTTTAGCTCGCAGGCGGAAGAAGGAGCGACAGCATTCGCCAGCAACTGTGCTGCCTGCCATGGCGCGAGCCTAGAGGGCACTACACTGGGGCCACTACTCTCCGGCAATTCTTTCCTGCAGCGATGGGGCACACAGACTCCAGCCCTGCTATTAAACAATATTCAAGCAAATATGCCTCCAGGTGGCAACGACGGTATAAGCGATGAGGATTACACCAATATCGTCGCGCATATGTTGTCCTTCAACGGCGTTGACACGATTACCGAAGCGCTCACGGCGAGCACAAATTTTGAAATCGCCGACAATATCTCTCAGGTTGTTGCACGGCGCTCACGCCCTGAGCCAGAGCCTCCTCAAGGCATAACCGTCGCCGGCACCGTAGAAAAATTCACCCCGATTACCGATGCCATGCTGGAGAATCCAGATCCAGCCGACTGGCCTATGCACCGCCGTAACTACTACGGCCACAGTTACAGCCCACTGAGCCAAATCAACACTGACAACGTTAAGGGCATGACCCTAGCATGGGTTTGGAACATGTATGAGGGCGATTCGGAACCTGCCCCGTTGGTCTATGGCGGCATCATGTATCTGATTAACCCAGGCAATGTCATCCAGGCTCTGGACGCTGCTACCGGCGAGTTGATCTGGGAGAACTGGGCAGGCCCGGCGAATCGTCAGGACATGCGCAATATCGCTATCTATAACGACAAGATCATTCAAGCTACTACCGATGCACGCTTGATAGCACTCGATGCGCGCACTGGCGAGCAGATCTGGGAGACCGAGGTTGCCGATGCCAGTAAGGGCTTCTCTAATTCCAGTGGACCCATCGTTGCAGACGGCAAGGTCATTCTTGGCCTCGCGGGTTGTGCACGCTACATACCCGAAGACTGCTATATAAGCGCTCACGACGCCAACACTGGCGAGCTTGAGTGGCGCTTCAACACTATCGCCAAAGCGAATGAACCCGGCGGCGATACCTGGGGCGAGCTACCCGATTTATTTCGTGCTGGTGGCGAGACATGGATTACTGGCAGCTACGACCCCGACCTCAAGCTTACCTATTGGGGTACTGCGCAGCAGAAGCCTTGGGTACCTGTTAGTCGTCACCTGACGATCGATGACGTAGGTCTGTTCACAAATTCGACGGTTGCAGTGAGCACCGACACGGGCGAGCTTGATTGGTTCTTCCAACACGTTCCAGCTGAAGCGCTAGATCTAGATGAAGTGTTCGAGCGCATCCTGGTAAATCGTGGCGATGACAAATTAGTGTTCTCGCTAGGCAAGTACGGCATTCTGTGGAAGAACGATAGAGTCTCGGGTGAATTTCAGGACTACAAGGAAACTGTTTTTCAAAATGCCTTCACCGACATCGACGATAAGACTGGACTGGTTACCTATCGAGAAGATATTCAGAATGCGAAGCTAAACGAGTGGACATCAGCCTGTCCAAGCAGCGCTGGCGGCAAGGACTGGCATTCGATGACCTACCATCCGCCTACTGGAACCATGATCGCACCGCTTAGCCAGACCTGTCTGGAGAACGCGGCGCGGGAAGTGGCGTTAGTACAGGGTGGTGGTGGACTAGCTGCTAGCCGCAAATTCTTCGAGATGCCCGGAACGGATGGCAACCTTGGCAAGATCGGTGCCTATAACGTAGATACCATGGAAGAAGTGTGGAGCCATCAGCAACGCGCCTCTTTTCATACGGGCACGATGTCTACCGGCGGCAATCTGGTATTCGTTGGCGATCTGGATCGACGCTTCAAGGCCTTCGATGTAACTACCGGCGAGATCGTTTGGGAAACTAGACTAGGAACGTCTGTGCAAGGCCACCCCGTTTCCTTCGCTGTAGATGGCAAGCAATATATCGCGGTAACGGCAGCGCTTGGTGGAACTAGCCCGCGCGCCGTGCCAGGTGTAATTCTTACTGAGATCAAGTATCCGCGCTCAGGAAATGCAGTCTATGTATTTGCTCTTCCTGACTAGACACGATTAGTCGCCATGAGCAGAGTTCAACGCCTATAACCACAAGGGGTATTGCTAAAAATGAAATTAAGAAATCATGCATTAGGAATACTTGGGTTGGGCCTGCTCGTTGCCTGCGGCGGTGAGAACGAGATTGAAGAAGAGAGTGCAGCCACTTCTGTTGCCAGCTTCAGCTCACAGGCGGAAACTGGAGTCCGGGCTTACTCCGCGAACTGCGCAGCCTGCCATGGTGCTAGTCTCGAAGGCAGCGCGCTAGGCCCGATACTAAGCGGGCAAGCATTTCTTGCAAGTTGGGGGATGCAATCGCCGGGTGACTTCTATAACTACATCAAAGCGAACATGCCTCCGGGTGAGAATGCTGCTATTAGCGATGATGACTATATCAATATCGTTGCTCACGTCATGCGCAGAAGCGGAGTTGCCGACAGCAATCCCCTACTAACAGCAAGTTCTGATTACCCCTTAGCGATCAATATTCCCGGTGCAGCGAATTTGATTGCCCCACCTGAAAGCATTGCACCTACCGGTGTAATCCTTCCTGGCACTGTCGAAAATTTTCAGCCGATCTCCGATACGATGCTCACCAACCCGGCGCCTGGCGACTGGCCGATGTTGCGCCGCAACTATCAGGCCTGGAGCTACAGTCCTCTCGATCAGATCAATGTGGACAACGTGGGTGACCTGCGACTGGAATGGGTCTGGAGTATGCACGATGGCGACTCGGAGCCTTCGCCGCTGGTGTACGACGGTACCATCTATCTGATCAATCCTAGCAACATAATTCAAGCATTGGATGGGAAGACTGGCGAGCTAATCTGGGAGCATCACGCGGGCCCTAAGGATAGCGAGGACATGCGCAACATCGCCATCTATGAGGATAAAATTATTCACGCCACAACCGATGCTCGACTGTTGGCACTCGATGCGCGTACAGGCGAACCGGTATGGGAAACAGCAATCGCCGATGGCAGCAAGGGCTTCGGGAATTCCAGCGGACCTATAGTAGCCGACGGTAAAATCATTCAAGGCCTGTTAGGTTGCTCTCGCTACATCGAGGAAGACTGCTATATAAGCGCGGTAGATGCAGACAACGGTGAGGTGCTATGGCGCTTCAACACCATAGCCGAAAGTGGTGATTCTGGCGGTGATACTTGGGGCAACATAGATGACATATTTCGTGCGGGCGGCGAGACTTGGATTACAGGAAGTTACGATCCTGAGCTAAAAATCACTTATTGGGGAACCGCACAGCAAAAACCTTGGATGCCGGCCAGTCGAAATCTCTCCATCTTCGATACCGGTCTATTCACCAATTCCACCGTAGCCATCAATGTGGATGACGGCTCTCTCGATTGGTTTTTCCAGCACGTGCCCGCCGAGGCGCTGGATCTTGACGAGGTGTTCGAACGTGTCCTGATTGACCGTGAAGATGACAAACTCGTTTTCTCAATCGGCAAGCACGGCATTCTGTGGAAGCACGATAGAGTGAGTGGTGAGTTCATCTCCCATCTGGAGACTATCTTCCAGAACGCGTTCACCAACATAGACTCTGTGACTGGGGCTGTAACCTATCGTGATGACATTGCCAATGCGCAACTGGACGAATGGATAAGCGTTTGCCCGAGCACAGCCGGTGGAAAAGACTGGCACTCTATGACCTATCACGAACCTAGCGCGAATCTGATTATTCCTCTGAGTCAGTCTTGCTTGGAAATATCGGCACGAGAAGTGCCGCTGGTGCAGGGCGCGGGTGGCACAGCGGCAAATCGCCGCTGGTTCGAAATGCCAGGTTCAGACGGTAATATGGGCAAACTCGCAGCATATAACGTAGATTCTATGAAAGAAGTCTGGAGTTACGAACAGCGAGCGGCTTTCTTGACAGGAACTATATCCACAGCGGGAAACCTTGTGTTCGTCGGCGACCTCGATCGGCGCTTCCGAGCCTTCGATGCACGTAATGGTGAGATACTCTGGGAGACACGGCTTGGCACATCAGTGCAGGGCCACCCTGTTAGCTTTGCCATAGACGGCAAGCAGTATATTGCAGTGACTACCGCGATGGGTGCGCGCGGAGTTAGTCCACGAACTGTCCCACGAGTTGTCGCGCCGGATATCAGGCATCCAGGCAACGGCAACGCACTGTATGTTTTTAGTCTTTCGGACTAAGATCAGTTAGCAATCAATTCGAGTAAGCCACGCTCAGATTGAATTATCGCCCTACTAACTTTTTTACAATCCAGCAACAGGAAGTATCACTATGAGTCGTCGTTACGATGAACTAGCAAAAGGACATATTGCCTTTATTAAGCAGCAGAAACTTTTCTTTGTTGGTACCGCGGCAAACGATGGCACCATCAATGTTTCGCCCAAGGGTTGGGACAGCCTGCAAGTGCTTTCATCTAACCGTATCGCGTGGCTAAACATCACCGGAAGCGGGAACGAGACGGCTACTCATCTGGCACAGAATGAACGCATGACGATGATGTTCTGCGCCTTCGACGGCAACCCCAAGATTCTCCGGTTGTACGGAAAAGCAGTCGCCGCTCACCCTCGAGATGAACAATGGGATGAACTGTCGAAACTTTTTGAACCTCATGCCACCGCCAGACAGTATGTTGATTTTACTATTGAGCTAGTGCAAACATCCTGCGGCTTCGGTGTGCCATTCTATGAGTTTACTGGTGCGCGCGATAATATGGATAGATGGCTAGCCTCCCGAGGCGACGAAGGCATCGAAGGATACTGGCGCGAGAAAAACCTAGTTAGCCTAGACGGACTACCTACCCATATTCTAGATGAAAATTATCGATCACCCTCACACGTAGGACACGAATCCAATGAATGATGAAACCGGAAACAGCAGTGAAGAATCAGAAGTAGTTCCCGAGGAAAAGCCTTCCAATATCGGTCGCATAGAGTGGATGGACCTGACGGTTGACGATGCATCGAGCGTACGCAATTTTTATACCTCCGTGGTGGGCTGGTCCAGCAGCGAAGTGGATATGGGTTCCTACAGTGACTTCAATATTAACTTACCAGACACTCAAGATACGATTGCCGGTGTGTGCCATTCTCGTGGCAGCAACGCCAATATTCCCAGCCAGTGGCTAATCTATGTTCGAGTAGAAAACGTTGCCGACAGTGCACAGACATGCAAGAGACTTGGCGGCGAAGTCTTGGACGGGCCTCGAAGAATGGGCGGCAGCAATTTCTGCGTGATCAAAGACCCAGCTGGTGCTGTTATGGCTCTACTCTCGGACTAGCTAGATGCAAACTCTGAAAGGCAAATTCCATTGCGGCGCGGTTGAATTCGAAGTACCCCGCGAGGCGGCCCCCGAAGGCCTCAAGCGCAGCGATTGCTCTCTCTGCACGCCCAAGGGCGCGATCATGGCAACTGCCCTGCTTGCTGAACTTACAGTTACCAAGGGAACCGATAAGTTAAGCCTTTATCAGTGGAGCACCCACATCGCGCGCCAATACTTCTGTAGCATCTATACTGATCATCAACGGCGAAAAAATTCAAACGAATACGGCTACAACGTCGCCTGCATCGACGGCATCAGCATGAGTGTCGAGTTCAGCAACTAGCATTTTTCAATTAGACAAAAGTGAAAGAATAAACATGAGCGGAACAGTAAAAAACATCTTTATAGCAAAAACTCGACGTGAGCAGCCACAACAAATAGAGTCCGCGAAGCTAGAAGCGGGAAAGGGCATCGTCGGCGATCGCTACCACGAGCGTGCACTGGAAATTCTAGCGGTGGGAGACCAAGTGCCAGCGAATCACATAAGCTTGATCTCCAAGGAAGAGCTCACCGGTTTTCTAGAGCGCAACAACGCCGAGATAGACTATGCAGATTTTCGACGCAATGTATTGACCAGCGGTATTGATCTCCGTGGACTGATTGGTAGACAGTTTAAGTTAGGCAGCGCATTGTGTCAGGGCATTGAAGACTGCGATCCCTGCGCCTTTCTTGCCGCCGCCGTCCATCGTTCGGTTCTACCAGAACTAAAGGAAAAGGCCGGCCTGCGGGCTATCATTCTAGAAGAAGGCGATTTGAAAGTCGGCGACACAATCACATTAATTGGAGACTAATATGCAACCCTTTAACTCCTTACTAGCCAACCTGAAGACTCGCCCTCACTGGATGAATGCACTGATGCTGTTCTGTGCATATATGACGTTCATCTATTTACCCTGGGATGTTCTCTTAAAACCTCTCTCTGAAGATCAAGAGGTGTGGTTCGGTCTACTCTTTACCGGATGGGCTGCGAAGGCCGGCGGCTTGCTGCACTGGTACGTATATGGCGCCGGCTTCTGGGGATTCTGGAAAATGCGGACGTGGATGTTCCCATGGGCCGCTCTGTACACCGCACAGGTTGCGGTAGGCATGGCCGTTTGGAGCTTTCTCGATGCGCGCGGCGGCGGAGTAACAACTGGCCTGCTGGTTGCCATCCCCTTTCTTGCCTTAGCTGCTGCACTGTGGAGAACGAGCTATTTCAAGTCAGCAGAAGCAAGAGCTGAAATCGTCGGATCACTATGAAACCTCTAGTCCGAATTATCGCTGTCTTCATCTCAATAGTTTTTGGCAGTGTTGCCATAGCACAGACTGATGAGCCTTACATCTACATACTCGGTGTTGCACAAGATGCCGGCTATCCACAGATAGGTTGTTATGCTGAACATTGCCTGGCTGGCTGGATTGACCCTAGCTTACGTAGAGGAGCAACTTCGATTGCAGTTATAAACCCAGACTCTGGAGAGAAATTTCTCTTCGAGGCTACTCCTAATCTTCCACCACAGTTGTACGCATTAGACCTAGAAGCACCCAATGAACACTTTCAACTTGCCGGCGTTTTTCTCACCCATGCCCATATCGGACACTATGCTGGCTTGATGTTCTTCGGACACGAGGCGATGTCAGCTTCCAATCAACCTGTCTACGCCATGCCGCGCATGCGTGGCTTTCTAGAGAACAATGGTCCATGGAGCCAGTTAATAGAGTTCGAGAATATTCGGCTTGAGACGCTACAGAACACACAGGCAGAGAGCTTTAGCGGAGTCGACGTTACCCCTTTTCTCGTTCCGCATAGAGACGAGTTTTCCGAGACGGTGGGCTATGAGATATCAGGACCGAATAAGAAAGCCGTATTCATTCCAGATATCAATAAGTGGTCGGAATGGGATACAGACCTCGCCGAACTCGTGAGATCTGTGGACTATGCTCTGATCGATGCGACTTTCTACGACGATTTTGAATTGCCCGGTCGCGACATGTCACAGGTTCCGCATCCCTTCGTTTCGGAAAGCATGCGTGCGCTCAGCGATCTATCAAATGAGGACCGCGCGAAAGTTTGGTTCATACATTTTAATCATACGAACCCCCTGCTGAATGCCGAGAGTGACGAGAGTAAATTTGTTAGATCGCAGGGGTTCAATGTTGCAGCCGAAGGCGTGCGACTTCCGCTGTGACAGCAAATCTGCGGTGCGCCACTTAGGAATTTCGCAGTTTCTCCAGCTCTTCCCAGCGTTCATAAGCTTTCTCTAGCTGGTTCTGCACATCCGCCACCTGCTTCAGTGTTTCCTCTACAGATTTTCCGCCGTCGTCCTGATTGTCGTAGAACTCAGGTTTCGACATGTGCTGCTCTAACTCTGACTGACTTATCTCAAACGCTTCTATCTTTGCAGGCAACGCCTCGAGTTCGCGTTGGTCCTTGTAGGAGAGTTTCTTGCTCGGCGCATTTTTCCCCTCGATAATTTGTTCTACTGATTTTGTTTTAGATTTTCCGCTTGCCTGCTCGCTGGACTCGAAACTAAACAAACTGTTCCCTTTACGCGCCCAGTCGCTGTAGCCGCCGACATATTCACCGATCTTCCCATCACCTTCGAACACCATGAGGCTAGTAACCACGTTGTCCATGAACTGCCTATCGTGACTGACAAGCAATACAGTTCCGTCGAACTTCAATAGTATGTCTTCTAGCAGCTCCAGAGTCTCGATATCTAGATCGTTGGTCGGTTCGTCTAATACCAGAATGTTAGCTGGTCGGCTAAACACCTTCGCGAGTATCGCCCGGTTCTGTTCACCACCGGAGAGTGCTTTGGCCGGTGTACGAATCCTGTCTGGTGCAAAGAGAAAGTCGCCGAGATAGCTGATCACATGCTTGTTTTGGCCATTGATCTCGATGTAGTCCGAACCGCCGCTCACGTTATCGATCAGGTTCTTTTCCATGTCGAGGTGTTCGCGTAACTGATCGAAGTAGGCGACTTCTAATTTTGATCCGAGTTTTACAGAGCCTTCCTGAGCAGTCAGTTTACCCAGCAGAATCTTCAGCAGCGTCGACTTGCCCGCACCGTTCGCACCAACGATACCGATACGGTCGCCACGCATCACTGTAGTAGAAAAATTCTTGATAACAGGCCGCTCATCAAAACTGTGGCTGATGTCTTCCAACTCCGCCACTATCTTTCCTGAACTCTCAGTGGTGTTCAGCTTGAACTTCGCACTTCCCTCAAGCTCTCTGCGCGCGCCCCTCTCAAGTCGCAATGCCTCTAACGCACGAACCCTACCCTCGTTGCGCGTGCGTCTTGCCTTAATGCCTTGCCGGATCCAGACTTCTTCTTCAGCCAGTTTCTTATCGAATAATTTGTTCGCTCTCTCTTCGCTGGCAAGCTGCTGCTCGCGAAAATCTAGGAATTTCTGAAACGTTCCTTCGAATTCGTACAGGTGTCCTCTATCGATCTCTACAATCTTGTTAACAACATTCTGCAGGAAGGTTCTGTCGTGAGTAACGAGCAAGACCGCGCCGTTATATTCCTGCAGTTGCTTCTCTAGCCATTCTATCGCCGGCACGTCGAGGTGATTAGTCGGCTCATCGAGAAGCAAAAATTCTGGCTCTCTTACCAGTGCGCGCGCCAAGGCTACGCGCTTGCGCCAACCACCAGATAACTCCGACATGAGTTTGTCCGCAGGCAATTGAAGTTGCGTAATGACTGTGTCTACTTTTTGTCCTAGGCTCCAACCCTGCTTCGCTTCCAGCTCACCCTGGACGCGCTCGAGTTTTGCCATGTCGGCATTCTCGTAGTCGGCAATCATGTGATGGTACTGCTTTAGGAGCTCGCCCACTTCAGAGAGGCCACCCGCTACCATGTCATAGACAGACTGCTCGTCAGCTTCGGGTAGTGACTGCTCTAGCCACGCGACCTCTACTCCGGGCCTAAGCCAGCGCTCGCCGCTGTCGGGCTGCATCGAACCGGCGATGACCTTCATGAAGGTGGTTTTGCCAGCGCCATTACGGCCTAACAATCCAATCTTACTGCCCTTCTTCAGCGTGAAATCGACTTCATCGAGAAGGATATGAGTACCAAAATTGAGAGCAACTTTATCGAGACGAACTAGAGGCATGGAATAATTACTTAGGTGAAATGCTGATGACTGCTGGGCCGTCATTCTACCCTAACGATCGTCGAAAAAGTGACCAATTACGAGTCCTTCTACGGCATTTAGAGAAACACGAAATAGTGTAAGTAATTAGTCAATTTCACCATCTAGTAATTGGATATCATCGAATGCAAGCTATTTTAGCTAGCTATTTCAATACCTTAACTATTGGTACGGATGCTGCCGTGATTACAGAACAGCTGATAAAGAGTGATGGAAGAAATTTAGCTGCGGAGGTAGAGTCGTGTCCGTATTCAAAAAAATCGTAGAAAGCGCGCTGGTTTCAATATCTATTTCGTCACCCGCGTCGTTAAGGAAGCAGTGCGCCGCAGTAAGAATCCAAGTCGGAGATATAAGGCTAGCACCACAGTATTGCTCACCAGTGCCATAGGCAAGATAAGCAATCCAACGAAAGGTCGAAATCGAACTCTCAGCATCGCCAATAATGGCGGAAGTATCCGATGCTTTAAAATTGTTGCTACTATCACCTGTTGCAAATGCCGTGCCCACTACAGAGATAAATAGCAGAGTCGGGAATAGGGGTTTGAGTGTTGATCTAATGGCGGATTTCCCTTATTAACGATTCTTGTTAGTGTGCAGTGCATTCGCTGCAAGCCCTAACTCAGCTTCTGCCAAGTATTGCCTCCAGCATTCGAGCTAACTGCTTTCTCGATAAACTGCATGCCGCGTAAGCCATCGGCTACTCCGGGGACTAGCATTGCGTCGGAATCACACTCTAGGTTGTTCTTGCGCGCATTCAATTGCTCGGCGATATCTCGATAAAGTGTAGCAAAGGCTTCTAGGAAACCCTCTGGATGCCCTGCAGGTAGGCGCGTCAGATAGCCAGCTCCCCCAGGGATGCTAGCGCTAGCTCTAGATAGTATTTCCTTGTTACCACCGAGAGTTGTGAAGCTCAGGTAATTAGGGTTCTCCTGCGACCAGTCGATGCCAGCCTTGTCACCATAGAGTCGAATGCGTAGCGCGTTCTCGTTACCGGTTGCTATCTGGCTGGACCATAGGCTGCCTTTGGCGCCATTGTCGAAGCGTAGGAGGATATTGGCGTTGTCATCCAACTTACGCTGGCCCACGAATGAGTTCAGATCGGCAAGCAGTTCAGTTGTCTTCAAGCCGCTGACGAATTCCGCGAGATGAAACGCATGGGTTCCAATATCACCTATGCAGCCTCCCGCGCCTGCTTTCTCGGGATCGGTTCGCCATGCTGCCTGCTTTTGATCGTCGTCTTCGATGTTAGTAGCCAGCCAATCTTGCGGATACTCAACCTGCACGATACGAAGATCGCCAAGCCTGCCTTGTGCTACGAGCTGCCGCGCCAATCTAACCATGGGATAGGCGCTGTAGTTATAGGTGACGGCGAACAAGAGCCCGCTAGCATTTGCCAATTCGGCCAACTCTTTGGCTTGAGCGAGGGTCGCCGTAAGAGGCTTATCGCAGATGACGTGAATTCCCGCACGCAACATCGCACTAGCAGCAGGGTAATGCAGATGATTAGGGGTGACGATGGTGGCGACTTCTATGCCGTCTTCTCTTGCGGCCTCGGCCACAGCCATGTCTTCGAAACTTTCGTAACTGCGATCGGCATCTATGCCTAATTCTATCGCCGATGCGACCGCTCTTGTCGAGTCGCTGCTGAGTGCGCCTGCTAGCAATTCGTATCTATCATCCAGCCTCGCGGCTATACGATGTACCTCGCCAATGAAGGCGCCCTGTCCGCCGCCCACCATACCGAGTTTAAGCTTAGGCTGAACTGAAGTATTGTCCGTCATGGTGTAATCCGTATTCAGGGCTAGTCGATTCCTAGAATTCTTTTATTAGCCGCATCATCGCTGCCGCCATCTGCAAAGTCATCAAAGGCCTTGTCGGTAACGTGAATAATATGATCACGAATGAACTCGGCGCCCTCTGAAGCCCCGTCTTCGGGGTGCTTGAGGCAGCACTCCCATTCCAATACAGCCCAGCCTTCGAAATCCATAGCAGCTAGTTTTGAGAACATGGCCTTGAAATCTACCTGACCATCACCGAGCGAGCGAAATCTTCCTGCGCGATCTACCCAACTCTGATATCCACCATAGACTCCTTGTTTGGCAGTCGGGTTGAATTCCGCGTCCTTAATATGGACCATCTTTATCCGATCCTGATAAGCATCCATGAACCCTAGATAGTCCAACTGCTGCAAGACCATGTGGCTTGGATCGTAGAGAATATTGCAGCGCGGATGATTATTCACTCTCTCGAGAAACATCTCGAAAGTGATGCCGTCGTGTAGATCTTCGCCGGGGTGAATCTCATAACACACGTTTACGCCGGCATCGTCAAATGCATTCAGTATTGGGAGCCAGCGTTTGGCGAGCTCATCGAATGCAGTCTCGATCAAGCCAGCAGGCCGCTGCGGCCAAGGATAGAAGTAAGGCCAGGCGAGCGCACCAGGAAACGTAGCATGATCGGTGAGACCGAGATTCTTGGAAGCCTTTGCCGCCAATAGCATCTGCTCAGCTGCCCATTGCTGCCGCGCTTTTGGATTGCCTCTGACATGTTCGGCAGCGAAACCGTCGAACATTTCGTCGTAGGCTGGATGCACTGCTACCAACTGTCCTTGAAGGTGAGTGGATAACTCTGTGATCTCCACGCTGTGCGTGGCGAGAGTGCCCTTCACCTCGTCACAGTAATCTACACTCTGGGCTGCAGTTGCCAAGTCGAATAGGCGTTCGTCCCAGCTGGGAATTTGCACTCCCTTGAATCCACAATCGGCTGCCCAGGAGCCAATTGCATCAAGTGAGTTGAAAGGTGATTCATCGTCTGCGAATTGCGCCAGAAAAACGGCTGGGCCTTTTATCGTTTTCATAGGTTGCTTTCACTATCTCTTCACTAGTATTACAGAATTAAATCCGTAGGCCGCCTATCTTTAGAACGGCGAATCAGGAAAGTAATAATCGGCAGCATTCTCTTGAGTGATAAGAGGAGAGCCGAGAATGTATTCGCCGCTGACTGGAATCTGCGAGGTGAACTTCAATACTGTTAGCTCCATTGCAGTCTCGATCATGGCCGGCGGATACAGCACATCAACTGGAGTTAGTTCATCACCTTCCATAACACGCTTCACCATATCTTTCATGCCTCCGCCGCCAACGATAAAGAGATCGTCTTGACGCCTTGCCTGACGTACCGCCTGAATCACACCGATAGCAATATCGTCATCCTGCGCCCAGACCGCATCGATCTTCGGAAAGCGTGCAAGAAAGTCCTGCATTACGCTGAAGCCATCATCTCGGTTCCAGTTTGCGAATTTGTGGTCCAGTACGTTAATGTTACTGCCTTCTAGTTCCGCCATGAACCCGTCGAAGCGCTGAGTATCAATTACAGTAGGAATCCCACGCAGCACGACGATTTCGCCAGTATTGTCCAGTGTTTCCTTTATGTACTGAGCAGACACACGGCCCATTTCTGCATTGTTGCCCGCCACATAGACGTCGGCGATACCCTCTTCGCTCAACCCTCTATCGACGACAGTTACGAATACACCGCGGCGCTTAACGTTGCGGACCGGCCCCGTGAGAGGCGCTGATTCGAAAGGTAGAATTACCAGGGCATCGATATTATGGATCGCTACCAAGTCTTCCAAATCGTTTGCCTGCTCGGAAGCGCTGTTTGCCGTTACGAGGACAATCTTCAGGTCGGGGTTTTTAGCTTCCAGACGTGCCTTGGATTGCTCTGCATGGAAATTCAGCCCCCCGGCCCAGCCATGAGTCGCCGAAGGTATCGAGACGCCGATTGTAACGGATTGGGCAAATGAGCCCGACGCAATACTCAGCAGAAAGATTGCAAGCAAGATGCGGCTTTTAGATAACAAGTTGGATGACATGGATGCTTCCTTCTAATTCTTTGTAGAGTGCGAACCCCGGCCTCTAGCTGGCGCGCGGTACTCAGTATAGCGAATCATAGGATTTCTGCTACTCGGTTGAACTGCGACAAACTGTCTACAAAAATATTTGTGCTTTTATGTCCCTATTTCCACTCGAAGCGCACGCGAACCCTTGATTTGGTGATACCCTTAGCGCCGTTTCAGAAATGACAATCCTTGCTATTCAGAAGCCTCCGACGACAAGCCTGTTAGTAAGTGCAGATTCCAGGTTGCCATTTCTCCTCGACTACACCCTTTGAGAATCATGTCCTATGAAAGATCTCACCCAAGGTTCACCAACCAAGACAATTCTAGCTATGGCTACTCCGGT
Organism: Gammaproteobacteria bacterium; assembly: GCA_028825335.1. GTDB lineage: Bacteria > Pseudomonadota > Gammaproteobacteria > Pseudomonadales > Pseudohongiellaceae > UBA9145. The sequence goes on from JAPKAI010000023.1 coordinate 33,663, forward strand.
AGCTGCGGGAATGATTTTTCAGACACTGTATTTACTCGTAGACCTCTACTTCGTCGCAGCACTGGGAGAGGACTCGGTTGCCGGGGTTGGTACAGCGGGCACACTATTATTCATGATCATGGCATTGACGCAGGTTTTAGGCGTCAGCGCGGTTGCCCTAATTTCTCAGGCGGTAGGTCGCAAAGATCAGGAGCATGCGAATCTGGTTTTCAATCAATCCTTAGTTCTATCTGCAGTCTGTGCCGTGATTACTCTCCTGGGCGGCTATTTACTAGCCGAGTCTTATCTCAGTAGCATTACCGCAGACAATGCAGCACTGCGTGAAGGCCTGATATTTCTTTACTGGTTCCTGCCCGGCATGGC
>JAPKAI010000104.1 GCA_028825335.1 Gammaproteobacteria bacterium
ATAGAAATTATCAGTAAAGCATTGTCAGATATAGAAAATAACTAGACCTAAAACTATAATTCACTACCAGCTTCGGCTGTGGGGTAAGCTATGCACACAAAACAATCAATACACTCTGTAAAACGAACAGGACTCACCGGCGTGGCTATTCATTGCGGCGCTGTGCTCACCGCAATCATCGCCATCGCCCTTGGATCAGTCGCCATTGCTAAGCCTGACCTGCTCACATCGAGCCTAGCGAAGCTGAATAAAATCACACCCTCCTCAAGCGAGAAGCCGATGCCTCAATCCAAGCTTGCAAACAACGCACCTATTGTACCCTTTCAAGTCGAAATCTCTGACGCGGCGATCGAGGATCTCCAGCGCAGGCTTGCAGCTACGCGCATGCCTGATCAGATAGCAGATACCACTTGGGAATATGGCACCGACTCCAGCTATCTGGCCGAGTTAATTGATTATTGGCAGAACGACTTCGATTGGAAGAAACAAGAATCTGAATTAAATCAATTCGATCAGTTCAAAACTGAAATCGATGGCTTAGATATGCACTTTATTCACCAGCGTTCCGAGAATCCCAATGCGATTCCTTTAATGATTGTTCACGGTTGGCCTGGATCGGTAGCCGAATTCTCGAAGATCGTAGGCCCTCTAACCGACCCCGTCGCCCACGGGGGAGATATTGCCGATTCGTATCATGTCATAGCGCCCTCACTTCCCGGCTTTGGCTTTTCAGAAAGACCCAATGAGCCAGGTTATAGCCCGGAGAAGATTGCGCATATCCTTGCCGGTCTCATGCAGCGTCTCGGTTATGAGCAATATGCAATCGCAGGCGGCGATTGGGGCGCAATCATCAATCGCTATCTTGCTAACAACTACCCTGAACGATTAATAGGTCTCCACTCAAATATGGTATTAGCGGGCCCGCCAGCAGACGAAGCGCAGAGAGACGATGTCTCAGAGGCAGTAAGCAGCTTACGCAATGCGCGAACTGCTTATATGCTGAATGAAGTTGGCTATCAACGAATTCAGGGGACTAAGCCACAAAGCTTAGGTTATGGATTAAATGACTCGCCAACTGGACTGGCCGCATGGATCATAGAAAAGTTTCACGGCTGGTCCGACCTGCCGCAGGGCGCAGACGGCTATCTCGACGATTACTTTACCAAAGATGAACTGCTGACCAATATCGCCATCTACTGGTTTACCGAGACCATTACCTCTTCTACGCGTATCTATTACGAAAACAGTAAGACCCCAGTCGCCAAGCCGATCGAGTATATCGATGTGCCTACTGGTGTCGCCGTCTATCCCGCTGAGATTTTTATAACGCCAAGATCCTGGGTGGCGGCAGCGTATGATTTGCGTCACTACTCCCTAATGGAGGAAGGCGGACACTTCGCGGCGCTGGAACAGCCCGAGAGCTACATAAACGAGCTAAACACATTTTTCCGCCTACTTCGTTAAGACCCTCCCATAAAGTAAATTGAGCTATTTTATAAGAACCGACGGACAAGTATCAGCAGCCTGAGATAATAACAATGACTGAGAATACACAAACACAAACCACTAAAATGAAAGGCATTCTCGCCTGGATCGAAAAGTCTGGAAACAAGCTGCCCGATCCGGTCTTCATCTTTCTCTATTGTATTGCTGCTGTTATCGCTATCAGTGTAGTTGCGGCCTTATTTGGCGTGTCCGCAGCCCATCCTACACAGATGGATACGGCAGGAAATGCCATAATAATAAGTGCTGAGAGTTTGCTTTCTGCAGGAAATATCCAGCGTTTACTGGTAGATATGCCGAATACCTTGACCAGTTTCCACCCACTGGGTTATGTACTTGTGGTCATGCTCGGCGCGGGCGTTGCAGAACGCTCCGGTCTCTTTGCATCTGCCATGAGTGGTGCCGTTTCTAAGGCCCCTCTATTCCTGCTTACTCCAGCGGTGGCGCTTATTGGCATGGTGGGCAACCTAGCCGCTGATGCTGCTTATGTCGTTTTAATTCCGCTGGCTGGCGTTATCTTCGCCGCCGCCGGTCGCCACCCAATCGCCGGTATCGCCACAGCCTTTGCTGGCGTATCCGGTGGATTCTCGGCAAACCTGCTACCCGGTCAGCTAGATGCACTCCTATTTGGCATCACTGAGGCCGCCGCCGAAACTATCCAGCCTTCTTGGGATGCGAATATCGCAGGCAACGCCTACTTCATCATCGCCATGACCTTTGTATTCCTGCCATCGATTTGGTATGTCACTGACAAGATCATCGAGCCTCGATTGGCACCTATTAAACCTGGCGATGCGCAGAGCACTAGCGCTGGTGTCATCAAAGACCCGAGCACTACATTGAACGAGAGCGAGCGACTGGGCTTAGCCCGAGCAGGTTACGCGTGCCTAGGAATTATCGCGCTTTGGATCTTCCTGACAATTGGTCCTGGCACTCCGCTTATAAATGAAGCGGCAAATCCAGAGGCTCGGCTCACTCCGATGTTTCAATCGTTGGTCGCCGGTTTCTTCTTTCTATTCCTAGCCGCCGGTTGGGCGTATGGGTCAGCTACCGGCGCGGTATCTAGTCACCGCGATATCGTGAAGATGATGAGTGGTGCCATGGCAGACCTCTCCTATTATCTGGTGCTGGCGTTCACCGCAGCTCACTTCGTGGCGATGTTCAACTGGTCGAACCTCGGTTTTATTTTTGCGATCAAAGGAGCAGCGGTATTAGAAGGCTCCAACCTCCCCGATTCTGCATTGATGGCAATGATAATTTTGTTCGGTGCAACGATCAATCTGTTTATAGGCTCTGCCAGCGCGAAGTGGGCTCTGCTCGCTCCGGTGCTCGTGCCGATGCTAATGCTAATTGGCATCAGTCCAGAGATGAGCACCGCTGCTTACCGCGTAGGTGACGGCGCAACAAACATCATCACACCACTCATGCCTTACTTTCCTCTGATACTCGTGTTCTGCCAACGCTGGCAGAAAGAGTTTGGTCTTGGGTCTCTAGCAGCAACGATGCTGCCTTACTCGGCGGTGTTGTTAGTATCAGGACTAACACTTACAGTCGTCTGGGTAATCTTAGGTTGGCCTCTAGGTCCTAATGCGCCCGTTGAATTTATTTTGCAATAGGTCAATTTGATCGAACAGATTGTGGATACGATCTGGCAACTGACTATTGAATTTATAGAACTAAGTAGTAGGAAAAAACTATGAACCGACTCTCGACGGTATTAGCCGTCCTATGCTGTTATGGCTTCAGCATGAGCTGCATCGCTCAGGAAACCGACTACCCCGATTCCTTCAGTGAGCCTATGAAATTGTTTGATAGCGCGATGGGTGACTTCCATTTCCCAATCTCTTCTGACAACCAAATGGCTCAGGACTATTTCGACCAGGGATTTCAATTGATGTATTCGTTCGCTAAAGACGACTCGGCGCGATCATTCCATGCATCAAACGTGGCTGATCCAGATTGTGCGATCTGCTACTGGGGCGAGGCATGGAGTTGGGGATCCTATCTGAATGGAGCAATGACCACCGCGCAAGCTCCACGCGCGTACAATGCATTGCAACAAGCTCTAGCGAGGATCGATAACGCTAGTGCAAAAGAAGCCGACATGATTCGAGCGCTCGCAGTTCGCTACGTTGAGGATTTCGAACCAGAAACTCGGCGGATTCAAGATCAGGCCTATGCCGATGCCATGGGAAAACTTAGCGCAAAGTATCCGAATGATCTAGATATTGCCACCCTATATGGAGAGTCCTTGTTCTTACTGGAAGAACGCCGCGGCTATCGTGCGCTAGACAATCCAGACGTGACTCGACTGCACGGCGTACTCCTTAGTGTTCTTGAAAAAGACATCCGCCACCCTGGCGCCTGCCATCTACTAGTACATGCAACGGAGTCTACGCCTACACCAGAACTCGCAGCACCCTGCGCGCGATTCTTAGGCAACTCTATTCCTGGCGCCAGCCACATCAATCACATGCCCAGCCACACCTGGAACGAAATGGGCCTATGGCACGACGCCGTGGTCGCGAATACACGGGCATGGCATTCCGATCAGAAGGCCGCAATCGGAGAAGGCTTCGCAATATACCCAACTCACAATCTAACGATGCTCTATTACGCAGCAAGTATGGGGGGAGAAAGCGCAGCAGCAGTCCAGGCAGCAAAGGATCTTGCCAAGCTAAATAGCAACACCTCGATGCATAGCATGGCGCTGATTCGCTTCGGTCGCTTCGATGAGGTCTTGGATATAAACAAACCGCCAACTGGTGAGATTAATATTAGTATGTATGATTTCTCACACGGCTACGCCGCTCTGAAATCAGGTGACACCGACAAGGCAAGAGACGCCATGCAGTCACTTAAAGAACTTACTGAGACGACAACTGCGCGGTTCCGCTTCCACGCCGGCAAAGATATCGTCGGTGCGCTTGCTGGAATCCTGGAAGGCGAGATCGCCTGGAGCGAAGGGAATATAGAAGCAGCAGCCGAAGCTTTCCGACTCGCTACCGACTACTACGATAATCTTAATTACGACGAGCCAGAGCCCTTACCCTTTTCTCCACGGCACTGGCTAGGCGCAGCCTATATGGAGCTGCAGACATATGACAGTGCGCTAGAAGTTTACCGCCAAGACCTAAGCGAGCACCCTCATAACATTTGGTCTTTGTTTGGCATACAGCAGGCGCTGGCAATGATGGGAGAGTCTGATCCTGTTATCGATAAGGACCTCTTCGAAGCCCTGAACTATGCCGACATCTGGATGCCTAGCACAAAATACTAAGCACCCATTTCTTAAACCGGATTACTGCGTGCCCAGAAAGCCCTAGAACTTAGCGCGTAATATTCCTGCAGTGACTCGCGTATACATTATTTACTCCTGAAGTATGAGTGCCTAATTAACACAGAGAGTGACAGCTATTATACTAAACTCTTATACCAACTCGGCCAGCGCTAATGGAATTACAATAGTGACAAGTTGTGACCCGCATGCACAGTTTCAAGAACTAAAAAAGTGCTTCCCCAATTCGAATTGCTTTGGTCTAATCCCGTATCCACCTTATCCGCAAATAGCTAAATAATAAGAGAGTCATCTGTGATTACTCAGCAAGACCAAAAATCGAATACTCGCCACATCCTCGCAGTTGCCATCCTGAGTTTACCCGCCATGGCTAGCAGTTTAGCAATCGCCGCACCAGCAAGTAGCGCGGCTCCTACTAACACCTGGAACCTAATAATAGCGTTTCTAGTATTTGCCGTCACCGCAGGTAGTGCCGTGCTGAATATCGCCGCCATTCGGAATTGGGATAGAAATTGGGGGCTGGTCTCAGGATTTCCGCTACTCGGCTTGCTGCTTTGGGGCGCGCTTATTATAGTTGCTAAGCAATTGGATGCTAATACACACGCGTTATGGGCACTGGAAATATTCGCTTGGGCGATGATTAACCTGATCTACATGGTGACGGCGATGACAGCGAAACGCATGTTCGCCAAGCACGACGGCGAGGGATCCACCAACTCCTAGACTCCAGTAGGATCTTGCCTACTATAAGTGTCTATTGATCCGCTTATTCAGAAAAATCTATTCAGCTTCAATCTTATCGGTAAAGTTGACTTCCCAGTCGCTAAAACCACCATCCATACTATAGGCCTCTTCGAAGCCTTGTTCGCCGAAATAGGCCGCAGCCGACTGGCTCATATTGCCGTGATAGCAATAAACGAGTAAGGGCTTGCTGGTATCGGCATTCTCGACGAAGGGTTGCACGTTGCTACTATCGAGATGTAGCGCGGAGCTAATGTGGCCATTCGCGTAGGATTGCTCGTCCCTAATATCGATAACCTGCAAGCCGTTTTCTGGCGCTGCGTCGAGCAGTGACCGAGCCTGACGTACATCAATTCGCTTAAATTCCATTTTGTAGAGTACCCTGATGACATCTGCTAAAAAGGCAATGATAGCAGTTCCTGCCACTCATACTGCTAATCCAGTAAGTTCACTGGAGCCCTGCTTTGCTTAATCGCCTAATTAGACAGACTAATTACACAGTGCTTATAAGCTGCCTACTTAGATGGCTGGCACACTTATACTAGCTATTTATACTGCCGGAATTGTAATTAGAGCGACCATACCATGCTGAATAGTAAGCAAATCATTGAAATTACAACAATTTGTAGAGCAGCACTGAACAATTACCTTGCCGGAATCGGAGACTCTATCCGCCCCTACTAAGTGGAAAAGTTATTTTTCCAAAATATAGTTTTGATAATCAACTAACGTATATTTTCAATTCCTGAATAGGGAAGGGCTTTCTCTATTTGGATCGGATTTTCCTAGTCTCAACTTTTGCTTTACCGCTGACCGTAGTAAGAGATCTGTCTAGAGAAGAAACGCGCTAAATAGGAGAAAACCGAACGCCGCTATGCCGCCACTTAGTAGCGCATAAGGTAGCTGCGTCCTAACATGATCTATATGATCAGTAGCCGATGCCATTGAGGCCACGACTGTCGTATCGCTAATCGGCGATGCGTGATCTCCAAACACCGACCCCGACAACACTGCCGCTAGAAATAGCGAGCTATTCAAATCCAGAGGAACGGCGATCTGCATAGCGAGCGGTATCATGATAGCAAACGTACCCCAACTCGAACCAATCGAGAAGGCGATAAAGCCAGAAATAATAAACAACAAGGGCAACAACAAAGCTAAAGGAATATTTTGCTGCACCAGCTGCGCAATATAAGCACCCGTTCCTAGTAAATTCGCAACATCACCTAGCGCTAGCGCGAACAGCAGGATCATCGTAACCGGCAATAACCCCCCTGCTCCCTTTAAAAATACCTGCATCAACTCTTCCAGGCTCAAGCGCCTTTGCTGCAGAGCCAAACCCCATGATGTAACCAATGCCGTTAATACAGCCCATAGAACGGATGTAGAGCCTGAGCCTGCGCCAAGATCCCCGCCGCCTGTCACAAATAAGCCCAATGGCATGCTAATAACCATGACCCCAATAGGCACGATCATGAATCGCGCCTTATCGGCATCCGTGCGCTCAACTTGTTGAGAGAGAATTGATGGATCGACCATCGGCGTCGCATTCGCCCAGAGCAACTCACCAGCTTCAGTACGCTCCTGCGCCTTCTTCATTGGGCCAATCTCTACGTTTCTCGTTATGACGAAAGCACAAAAGAGTATTACGACAATGGGGTAGAGATTAAAGGGAATCGCATAGATAAAAACGTCTATTGGATTATCGATCTCGGCGGAGCCTAAGAGGCTAATTATCACAGCGCCCCAGGCATTCAGAGGAATAAGTACGCAAATAGGTGCAGAAGTAGAATCGATAATATAGGCGAGCTTCTCTCGCGAAATCTTGTAGCGATCGAAAAGCGGTCGCGATATCGCCCCAGCTATAAGGAGCGTGATGTTCGATTCTATAAAGACAACGATGCCGATTGAATAGGCTAGCCATTGCGCGCGCTTGCCATTGGTTACCCAGTTGCGGTGTTCTAGCAAATGAATGAAGCCACGCACGCCCCCGAGCTTCTCGATAGTTGCAATCAGACCGCCGATAATGAGCGTGAACATCAGCACGCGCGTGTCGCCGGCATCTGAGAACACATTCACAATACCGTCAAGGGCTAGACCAATGCCGGCTAAAGGATTCACGGTCTCAAGCAGACAGAAGCCGATCCAGATACCAACACTCAATGAGAGTATTACCTGCCGCGTGATGATCGCCAGCGCAATTGCCAGCAGCGGAGGAAGGATAGACATCCAATTAGCTTCATACATAGTTTAGAACCCTTATTCGTTAGGCCCTGAAAGTCGTGGGAGCAGAGATACTAACTAGAATCCCCGCCAATTTCTAGAGTAATCCCCCTATACAAATTATTCTGGACACACGGGTAGTTAATTTTGAGAGTTAAATGATAAGTCTAACCATAAACAACATATTCAATGCCTGTTTGTGCCAGACCTACTAAATAGATGTTAGTAGCATTAAGGCCATGATCAGCGACAGCTATTCCCAATTCAGTAGAGGTCATCGAACCACGATCAAGCATGCCTTCGTATTCATCTGAGATAGACTGAGGAGCTAATGAGCCGGCAAGGTTCTTGTACAAAGTACACACAACTGATGGGCCACTAGGATTAGAGCCAAAAACAACATCAAGTACCGCCTTCATCAATTCTTCGTAAGACATGCCATTGTCGAGAAGGTTTAGTTTCGCGCCTATGAGAGTTTTATTTGTTGCTGAATACTTCCTTTAATGAGTATATATCGCCATAAAGCTAGGATTATTAGCTTATGAAAGTGTGATTAACAGAAGAAACTCAAGTTCATTTTACTATTCTCTTTAGCCACATCCTCAGCTACTATCTAACGTTCTAATACTGTATGGCCCCTTTATTAAAAAATAGATAGTTTTAATAGGTATCACTATTTTATAAAAAGAAGATTTGTAGGCGCGATGTAAGCCATTCAGAGATACTAAACAGGCGATCAAGCATTAAACCCCTTTAATTTTTTACCAAAATAGCGAGAAGAGTAATGAGCAAAAAAACAGGTGGTTGTCTTTGCGGTCAGGTCAAATATTCACTAGATACGGAATCTGCTCTTGATGGTCTCCATTGTCATTGCTTGGATTGTCAGAAATCCACTGGCTCGGGAAAAGCCACAATCGTTCCTATCCTCGAGAAAGATTTGCATTTGGAAGGAACCCTAAAATATTATTCTGTTGTTGGTACTTCAGGATCGTCTGTCGAGCGCGGGTTCTGTGAAAACTGTGGGTCTCCTATAATTAGTGCCGTTGTCGGACCAGCTGAATGGGAAGGTATCAAGTTCATTAAAGCCGGGAGTCTTGATGACTCGTCTTGGATAAATGTAGGAACCAGCATTTGGAAATCAACTGCTAAGCATTGGTCTCCAGCTGAGGCTGGCTTGACGACATTCGAGCATAATATTGAGGGCTAGTTACTCCACATGAGCAAGCTATAAATAATACGGAATTAAAAACAAGAATGAATGCATACATAATTCTTTTTTCAGCTATAGCGTGCGAGGTGATTGGCACTATGCTATTACCTGCTTCGCAAAGTTTTACAAAAATTA